>JBNKGN010000183.1:0-6797 GCA_050289845.1 Crocinitomicaceae bacterium
ATCCATCTTTAAAGGTTTTTCGGAAGTAATTTAAAGCATAGATGAGAACAAAAACACTTTCGCTGATCAAGAGATCGGATGGGTATTCCCATTTTTTATTGCCCCAAAATAATTGAATCACCCAAAAAAGCCCAAAAGCGAGCAGGATTACATTGGTTATTTTTCGAAATCGATGTCCCCTATTGATTAGATGCTGAAAAATAAACGTAAGAGCGAAGAATTCGATGATAACATAAACATGGAAAAAGGGCATGTTGTTTAATTTACCCAGTAAATGAGTCCAAATCAAAGATAAAATCTGGTTTAGAAAAACAGTGACGGTCATCCAAAAGAGCATTTTTTGAATGACCGACAATTTAAAATAGAATCGAGAACCAATCAAAATTGGAATGACTGGCGCGAAAAATGCGGTATATAGAAGGATGGTTTGCAATCTTGATGAATTAGTCTTCTTCTTTGATTCCTTCGGTTGCCAATTGTCCACATAATTTAGGACAGGGCAAGGCGAAATCAAGAAAAACCCGATTTGCTGGAATAATGGTTGTTTTTGAAGGATTGGAGAGAATCATGTGAATTGCCAACGAGTCATTTGTTGTATCCTGGATCACACCGTAAATGATGTGAAGATCGTTTCGCTCTTTTTCGCATGCGTCAAATATTGTTTTCCATGTGAAGTTATAGCCAGCAACAGGGTCAAAATTTTGAAGGGCTTCGTCCTGATAAATAGCGCGCCAACGTGCTATACCTTCCGTTATTTCATTATTCGTACCTCCGCGTGAACCCTTAGTTACAGGATTGAATCCAGTTAAGACTGTTCCTGTAAGGTCAAGAGAACAATCATCCATCGGATAAGTTACGAGAACAATGCCTGGACTTTGCCCTGGGAATGGAGCGTCGGGATAGGTAAAATACAAGCGAACAAACGTATTTGTATCTGTTGCATACAACTCGTTTAGATACGTACGATCAATATTCGAATAGGAATATTTCGTTTGAAAAATCGATTGAAAGGTGTCACGATATACGTTTTTGGTACTGTCCGTCATCGTACTATCCGTTGGGTTGCATGTGGGGAGAATCTGGCAGAGTGCCGTCAAATGCAACCCGAAGAACATAAAAATAATTAAAGTGTTTCTCATGGTATGTGATTTAGAAGTTTGTTCTACGAATCTAGAGATATATCCTTGACCCTAGTACTGATGGAGTGGTTGAGAGTTTTTATCAAGAAATTGTAAAATACACAATATCAAGTACATAGACCTTTATTGACTGCTGTAAATCACGCACATGTACGCAATCTTTTTAGGGAATACCCTTTTTCCTATTGAAGGGTAATTACTCTTTATAAAAGCATCGTCTCTTTGATAATAGCATTCAAATGATCCGTAAGTAAGACAGTCCTTGTGGCGGTTTTTATTGTTTTTAACCTCGTTAAGCACTCACAAATTCAAGGGAATTCGTTAATAACAGTCTTTGGTTGATGGGTTTTGTCCGATCATAGCAGCCGTCCGATTTGGATTGATTATCTTTGGGCTAGCTAAAAATGATCAATATGTCGTATCAAAATTCCTTGGAATTTGCCCGCGAAATGGACGCGAAAGATCCATTAAAGTCGTTTAGAGACCAATTTTATTTTCCGGATTTTCACTCAGAAGAAGTGGTCTATTTCACGGGAAACTCACTCGGGTTACAACCAAAATCGGCGCGGGAATATATTCAGAATGAATTAGATGCCTGGGCAAAATATGGTGTTGAAGGTCACTTTTTAGCGGAAAAACCGTGGTTCGCGTATCACGAATTTCTCACAGAGAATACCGCAATGATCGTGGGTGCGAAACCCGAAGAAGTGGTGGTAACACATTCGTTAACGACGAATTTGCATTTGTTGATGGTGTCGTTTTACCGCCCGCAAGGTACGCGCACAAAAATTATCTGCGAAGCCAAAGCCTTTCCAAGTGACGCGTATGCACTCGAATCGCAAGTGCGTTTTCATGGACTTGATCCGCAGAGAGACTTGATCGAAATTGCCCCACGCGAAGGCGAACACCTGATCAACGAGGAGGATATTTTGTCCGCGATTGAAGCAGCTGGAGATACGTTGGCATTGGTGATGATTGGCGGGGTGAATTACTATACCGGACAACTGTTCGATATGGAAAAAATCACCGAAGCTGGACACGCTGTTGGAGCTACCGTAGGTTTCGATTTGGCACATGCCGCTGGAAACATCAACCTAAAACTACACGATTGGGGCGTTGATTTTGCCGCCTGGTGTGGTTACAAATACTTAAATTCTTCGCCAGGAGGTGTTTCCGGAATGTTCGTGCACGAAAGACATGCAAACAATCCAGAATTGCCACGTTTTGCTGGTTGGTGGGGCTATGACAAAGAAACCCGTTTTCAAATGGAGCCTGGATTCAAACCGATGTATGGCGCCGAAGGATGGCAATTGAGTAATGCACCAGTTTTGGGAATGGCTGTCCATCGTGCTTCACTCGATATTTTTGCGGAAGCAGGAATGGACCGAATTGGAGCAAAACGAGACGAATTAACGGCATTTTTAGAATTTGTTATCGAGGACATTTCACAACGGAACGCCGATCGCTGTACTTTTGAAATTATCACGCCGAAAGACAAAACCAAACGAGGGGCACAATTGTCGATTTTGGCCCACGGACAAGGGAAATCGCTTTTCGATGCGCTTACCGAACAAGGTGTCATTGCCGATTGGCGCCAACCGAACGTAATTCGCATTGCACCAGCACCTTTGTACAATTCCTTCGAAGACTGTTTCCGTTTTGGAGCCTGTTTGGAACGCGCAATTCAGTAGAAATCGGTAAATTAGAGCCAGTATGGATACAACGGAATTTGCCTTTCAAGAAATGATTAAAATGCACTACTCAGGAAGTATGAGCGATGCAAGTGCTTATTCGGGGCTGGCAATCCAAACGATAGCCGTATTAGTGGGGGGAATCATTCTCTGGAGAGCCTCCAACTACATGCACAAACGAAAGGTGAACCAACGAAGAACAAACGACTTTTTTGAAACCCCTTATTCGAAAGGGTGGAAACGAAAATAAGATACATGAACGAAAATAAAACAGCCATCATTGTTGGCGCTGGATTGGTAGGTTCACTTTGGGCCGTATACCTCGCAAAAGCAGGGTATAAAGTCACCATCTACGAAAGACGATCTGATATTCGAAAAGCGGAAATTTCTGCGGGAAAATCCATCAACCTGGCATTGTCTACAAGAGGTTGGAAAGCACTTGATACCGTGGGGGTTGGCGATGAAATTCGAAAAATTGCCATTCCGATGTACGGAAGAATCATGCACGATCTCGAAGGAAACTTGACCAATCAACCGTATGGGAAAGAGGGACAGGCAATTTACTCTGTATCTCGTGGCGGTGTTAACGCCAAAATGATGGATATCGCAGAGGAATTTGGCGGTGCGATCATTCACTACAATCACGAATGTTTGGGTGCAGATACAAAGAACGGTGTAATTACCGTCAAGAATAAAGAAACGGGAGAAACACACGAAGCCAAGGCAGACGTGATTTTTGCTGCGGATGGTGCATTTTCAGCAGTACGTTATCATTCGTTCCAGAAACTCGATCGTTTCAATTTTAGTCAAAATTATATCAGCGACGGGTACCGCGAAATCTTACTTCCAGCGAACGAAGATGGTTCCTATCGAATGGATAAAAATGCGCTGCATATCTGGCCACGTGGACGTTTTATGTTGATTGCCTTGGCCAATGAAGATGGGTCGTTTACCTGTACCTTGTTCATGCCGCATGAAGGGGGAGAACACTCTTTCGCAGCGCTTGAGACCAAGGAGGACGTTGATGCATTCTTCAAAACAGTATTCCCTGATTTTTACGCAATGATGCCCAATATTGCCGACGCATGGCACGATCATCCTCTTTCTTCTTTAGCGATTATGCGATCCTATCCATGGCATAGTGGAAAAGTGGCTCTAATGGGAGATGCCGCCCACGCCACGGTTCCGTTTTACGGTCAAGGAATGAATGGTGGGTTTGAAGATTGCACGGTTCTTGCGGAATTAATGCACAAGCACAACGAAAATTGGGAAGCTGTCTTTCAGGAATATAGCGAAGTGCGTAAGCCAGATGGTGACGCATTACAGGATTTATCATTGCACAATTACTATGTAATGCGCGACTTTGTCGCTGATCCCGAATTTTTGTTGCAAAAGAAAATAGAAGCAAAGTTTTCTGCGTTGTACCCAGACAAGTGGATGCCGTTATATTCCATGGTGACCTTTAGCAATATTCGCTACAGCGAAGCCTACAATACTGGAATGCGACAGGACGCGATTATGAAAGGAGTCATGGCGAACACATCCAATATTGAAGCGAATTGGGATTCGGAGACGGTGATGCAGCAAATTTTACAAAAGATAAGCGTATGAGATTTATAGTGATCGTGGCTATATTGGGAATGGCAACAGCAAGTTTCGCACAGCGCGACTTAAACCCACGCAATAGCAAGAAAATGTTTGGTGGCGCGCAATCGTTCAAGGATTATAACTTGTACGGAATTCAATTTCAATTGGGCGGAACGTATCTGATGAATCGTCTAAAAAACAATGACGGAGAGATTACAGATGCAGGATTTCGAGGCGATTTCACACACGATCCCATCGGAAAAGTAGGGATTTACGGAGAAATCGGGATGTTTCATTTTCCAAAGAAGTTCCCAAAATTGCGACTTTCAGACAAAAAGTCTATCGTTCTTTTGAGTTACTACGATTGGGGCTTGGGATTCAAATATTTTCGAGGTGCCGAAGATGTTATCATCAATGAAAAAGATGCTATCGGAAACGTGATTGGCTCAACAACGGATCGATTCAACTTCTCAAACGGAAATATTTATGGGCGTTTTTCACTGCACAAGAATGTTTATTTCAAACCGAAAAAACGCAAAGAAAAACTCAATTTCTTTTTAGACAATTCCTTAGGTCTCAACTTTGATTACCGTTTGCTTACAAATTCAGATGCGTACAATAGTTTTAATTCGGTAACAGAAGGCCAGCAATATTACAAACCCTTTCATGCGCAATTGCACTATGGACTCGGGTTTGGTTTTAGTCCAAGAAGAGGGATGTTTATCATTCCTGGAGTGCGCCTGCCGATTTTGGGCTATCAAAGTGCCACGCCTTTCGTAGACGGATCGGGCAACAAAGAATCGTATTGGGGAAAACCGTCAATGCACTGGTATTCTTCCCGTTATTGGCCGATATTGTTTAATGTGAAATTCATGTTCGCCTTGCCAAAACGTCCGAAAGGATGCGCGACAGGGATTACGAATGATCAAGACAAAGAAACACAAAGAGGTCGCTAAATGAAAAAGATTTATCATTTGAAAAGTTGCAGCACGAACGCACGAATTTTAAAAGAAATCAATCCTGGTGAGGACGTCGTATTGCAAAACATCAAGGAAGAAAATATTGATCCAGAAACCTTGGACTTTCTGAAAGAAAAAGTGGGATCCTATGAAGCTTTGTTTTCACGAAAAGCGATGAAATACCGCGCGATGGGATTGCACGAAAAACAGCTCACTGAGAAGGACTATCGACAGTTGATGCTGGAAGAATACACCTTTTTGAAACGTCCGTTTATGATTAATGGGGACGATGTCTTTATCGGAAATGCCAAGAAAACGGTGGAAGATGCCGTAGCATCCTTTAATTCATAGCGTGAAAAAATCACTGCTTCAAGCCCATTTAGCGCTGTTTCTTGTGAATGCGTTGTATGGTGCCAATCACGTCATCGCAAAAGGGGTCATGCCCAATTATTTACAGCCGAGTGCCTTTATTTTTCTTCGGGCCGCTGGTGCAGTAATACTCTTTTGGATCGTTAAAATTCTCTTCGTAAAGGAAAAAATACAACGGAAAGATCTCTTTTTACTGGCTTCCTGTGGGTTTTTTGGAGTGGCTGTCAACCAACTTTTCTTTTTCAACGGACTTAGCCTGACCTCCTCGATCAATACAGGAATCATTATGACGATCAACCCGATTTTGGTGGTAATTTTGTCCTATTTTATTCTCAAAGAAGCCATTACTTGGCGAAAATCTCTGGGAATTGCCATTGGAGCTACGGGTGCGATTTTGCTTACACTTACAGCACATGCTGGAGCCGACGACTCGATACTGGGCGATCTTTTTATTTTCATCAATGCGGCGAGTTATGCGATATATTTAGTGATCGTCAAGCCATTAATGAAGAAATACAAACCCCTAACGGTGATAACCTATGTTTTTAGTTTCGGGCTTTTGTTTGTGACCTTGTATCCGCCCACACTGATGGAACTGAGTGAAACGGATTTTACGGCAATTCCACGAAACACTTATTTTGTCATCCTGTATGTGATTGTGGGGGTGACTTTCTTAACGTACTTATTGACGGTCTTTGGATTGAAACATGTCAGTTCATCGGTGTCAAGTGCCTACATTTATCTTCAACCCGTTTTAGTGATGCTCTTTACTGTACTTTTTGGAGCCATCGGTTGGGCAGAAGACAGAACAGATACCATCACCTTCGAAAAAGTTGCGTATATGTTGTTGATTTTTATCGGTGTGTATTTAACGAGTTCCAGTTCTTTTCTACGTATAAAGAAGACATAATCTGGTAGCATTTCGATTAGAAACAGGCGGGACATACGAAGGATCTACAGTCGGTGACCTTCTCAATCATCGGGGATAATTTAATTACATTATACGAACTTCTATCCCTGTGATCCCCTGTCTTTTTCGTAAATTCGGCAAA
>JBNKGN010000184.1:0-6775 GCA_050289845.1 Crocinitomicaceae bacterium
TGCTCCCCGCAAACCGCAGCAATTGCTACTGTTGATCAACAAAATTTTCGACTCTACCCTAATCCTGTGTTACAAGGAGATGTGATCACCATCGATTTCGAGAATGCTGATGAAGGAGAAATTATCATTTTCGACGCCATGGGACGATTGGTTTTGAACAAAAAACACGAGGGAGGTTCAACGCTCATTCGAACGGATAAATTGGAATCCGGCGTTTATTTTATGAGGATTGGAGCACGTTCAGAAACGATTCTAATTCGCTAAATGTCCACGATCATAAAAAAAGAGTGCCTCGATGGACACTCTCTTCATTAATTTGGTATTTCAG
Source organism: Crocinitomicaceae bacterium (assembly GCA_050289845.1). Taxonomy (GTDB): domain Bacteria; phylum Bacteroidota; class Bacteroidia; order Flavobacteriales_D; family Crocinitomicaceae; genus UBA4466. The sequence goes on from JBNKGN010000184.1 coordinate 329, forward strand.
AGGGGCTTAAGCGACATCGTGTCGAATACCATAAAGTGGTGCCGCATTTGATGCATCATGGCTACTTGCTCCTGCAAAAACTCCTGTTTGAATCGATCCTGGTGCACTGTTGATTTCCCAGAAACCACCGTCCATTTTCGCGCCTGATTTTTTGTCGTCCCAAATCAAGTTTCCTACGGTTGCTTCGGTAACGAGATCATCGCGCAAACAAACCACCATTCCTGTCGAAGGTGCGTCGTATCCTTCCACACAAACGAGTCCCATTGCGACATAACCTTTCGGTGGAATGGGCATCCAAAATGATCCGTCCATGCTTGCTCCTGAACCTTTGTCTTGATATACCATCGTATAACCTGTTGGGTGAACGAGTGCACCTGCTTCTTCCTCTTTCACAATAACAACAGAACCGTTTGGCTCATCGTAGTTCCCCTGACCGTAAGAACCAATCGAGTTGTATCCTACAGGAATGTTCACAGGATTGTAAAAAGAACCGTCCATGCTTGCTCCGCTTTTTCGATCGTTCCAAGCCAATTCGAAGGTGTTGATTGTTTTAATTGAAATTTTGTCCATAGTAATTAATGTTAGTTCCCTACTCTATTTAATAATGGCTTTTCGGATCCGCCAAATCTGCGACACAGAGGTAATTATCAAACTGTTTGATGTTCCAAAACTAGTGTGTTGAATAGGGAAATACACAAGGGTTTGTATCCAAAACAACACCGTGAATACCCTGAACTTTATGATGGAAAACCCGATTATCCAATGGGATCAATTCGATTGATTCGAAGTTGAACATCATCTTTATTTGAACTGTTTCGTCTGACGCTCTAGTAAATCGCAATAATGGAAAGAATGCCCCTTCAAATTTCGTATTTTCGCGATCCACGAACATACGAACAACAACCATGGTAAAATTGACACTCTGCAGCTTGTTTTTCATTATTAGCATAAGCGCGTATTCACAAGTAGCACTGGAAGACGAACGATACGTTCCCGAAACAGATACCGCCGTTTTGGCAAAATTGAATCAATGGCAAGACATTAAATTTGGGCTTTTGATGCATTGGGGAACCTACAGTCAATGGGGAATTGTTGAATCGTGGTCCATTTGTCCGGAAGACTACGGTTGGTGTGAACGTAAGAAAGGTACCAATCCTCAAAACTACACGGAATACGTCAAAGAATATGAAGCCTTGAAAGAAAGCTTTAATCCTGTGCGATTTGATCCTGAAAAATGGGCGAAAGCGGCAAAAAATGCGGGCATGCGGTACATGGTATTTACCACGAAACATCACGATGGCTTCTGTATGTTCGACTCAAAATACACCGATTACAAAGTGACAGATTCTGCGTGTGCCTTTAGTTCCAATGAAAAAGCCAATATTACCAAAGAGATATTCGACGCGTTTCGCGAGGAAAATATGTGGGTTGGAGCCTACTTTTCAAAACCCGATTGGCACCATGAAAATTACTGGGATCCGTACTTCCCTCCTTTCGATCGAAACGTCAATTACGATCCCGCATTGTATCCCGACAAATGGGAAAAATACGTGCAATTCACACACAGTCAACTTCTCGAATTGCTTACGGATTATGGCAAGGTGGATATTATTTGGCTCGATGGTGGATGGGTCAAAAAGCGCGATCAACACAACCTTGATGAAAATTACGCCGAAAAATTTGCTGAAAACGAAGCTGCAAATGGCTTTATCAAACATCGTATGGTCTCGCAAGACATTCGAATGGACGAATTGGTAGAAAAAGCACGAGAGAAACAACCGGGATTGATTGTGGTGGATCGTGCCGTCTATGGCAAGAATCAAAATTATTTGACTCCTGAAAATCGCGTTCCTGAAAAAGAATTACCGTATCCCTGGGAATCATGTATTATCTCAGGTGGTGGCTGGTCGTATACGCCTGATGCAACTTACATGACAGGACACCAGGGGGTTCAAATGCTAGTAGACATCGTTGCGAAAGGGGGGAATTTACTCTTAAACATTGCGCCATCTCCCGAAGGCGAATGGCAACAAGGTGCCTATGATTTGTTGGAAGAATTTGGTGCCTGGATGGATATTAACAGTGAAGCCATTTACAACAGTTCTGCGATTGCTCCTTTTAAAGAAAACAATATTTGCATGACGCAGCAGGAAAATGGGACAGTCTACTTTTTCTACATGGCAAAAGAGAATCAAACAACCATGCCCGCTGAAATTACGATTAACGCTCACCAACCCATCGAGGGCGGCAGCGTTACACTTTTAGGTGACGATCAACCTTTAAAATGGAAACTAAGTGGAGAAGGGTTCACTGTGACCATTCCCAAAAGACTGCAGAAATCGCCTCCGTGCAATTATGTTTGGACACTGAAAGTTTCGGAAATCAAATGATACAAATGAACTTCTTGACTGCGCCAATAGTACTGATTTCTCTCTTGCTTTTCAATTCTCCTGCCTGGGGACAAATTGATGCGCCGATCTACAAAGACTCAAGTGCTTCCATCGATGAAAGGGTCGAAGATTTGTTGTCACGAATGACGGTTGAAGAGAAATTTTGGCAATTGTTTATGATTCCTGGTGATTTATCGGACGGCAAGGAAAAGTACAAGCATGGTATTTTTGGATTTCAAGTCGCGACAGCAAGTGCAACTGGGAACGAAGCCGAACAAATTTTGCAGTATGCCGCTGGGGGATCTGCATTAGAAACCGCCGAATTGATCAATGAAATTCAGCGCTACTTTCTGGAAGAAACACGACTGGGAATTCCGATTATTCCGTTTGACGAAGCCCTCCATGGATTGATTCGTTCCGATGCCACATCATTCCCACAAGCGATTGGATTGGCGGCTTCCTGGAATACTGTGTTAATGGATTCCGTAGCCACAGCGATTGCCTTAGAAGTGAAAGATCGTGGGATTCGACAAAACTTATCACCCGTGATCAATATCGCAAGAGATGTGCGCTGGGGGCGCGTGGAGGAAACCTACGGAGAAGATCCTTTTTTAACTTCACGGATGGCTGTTTCGTACATTTCTGCCTTCGAACAACTCGGAATTATCACTACCCCAAAACATTTTGTTGCTAACGTGGGAGATGGCGGACGTGACTCCTACCCGATCCACTTCAATCAGCGCATTTTAGAAGAAATTTATTTCCCCGCTTTTAAAGCGAGCATTCAAGCTGGTGCACAATCGATCATGACGGCCTATAATTCTCTTGACGGAACACAGGCAACGGCAAACAATTGGCTGCTCAACGAAATGCTGAAAAAAAACTGGGGATTTAATGGTTTTGTGATTTCGGATGCGGGCGCAACAGGTGGGGCGAATGTCCTTCATTTCACGGCAAAAGATTACACGGAATCCACGAAACAAGCCATCGAAGGAGGACTCGACGTTATTTTTCAAACATCGTTCGATCATTATCCCCTTTTTTATGCAGCTTTTGAACAAGGCATGATCGATGAAGGATCCATGAATGACGCCGTTCGTCGTGTTCTACGTGCCAAATTCGCACTTGGGCTGTTCGAGCATCCTTTTGTGGACGTGTCGGAAATTGATCTCAAAAACCGATTAGAACATCACAAAGCCTTGGCCAAAAAGGCAGCTCTTGAATCCATTGTTTTGCTAAAAAATGAAGCGCAGACATTGCCTTTGAGTAAAAATCTCCCAACCATCGCAGTGATTGGTCCCGATGCTATAGAAGCACGACTCGGAGGTTATTCTGGCCCAGGGAATCACCCCATAAGTATTTTAGAAGGCGTACAGAACAAAGTCGGAGATCGCATCAATGTTCGCTATGCAAAAGGCGCTGAACGTACCAGCACCGATTTTGTTGTCGTTCCAGCAGAGCACATCTTCCATCGCGAGAACGGAAAAAAACGCCCTGGACTCACTGCGGAATATTTCAATAACATTACTTTGAAAGGGGCGCCAGAGCTAACACGCATTGACCCGAATATCGATTTCAAATGGACGCTCTTTTCACCCGATCAGGAAAAAATCAACTACGATTATTTTTCGGTGCGCTGGACAGGTGAATTGGTGGCACCCGAAACAGGCACCTTTGACATCGGAATTAAAGGAGATGATGGTTACCGATTGTTTATTAACGACGAACTAATCATTGACAATTGGCGCAAACAAACTGTACAGCAAATCACACGGCCATTTGCTTTTGAAAAAAATAGTAGCTACAAAATCCGTGTGGAATTCTACGAAACAACTGGAAGTGTCCATTTTCAAATGCTTTGGAATCAAGGAGTACAAAACGATTGGGAAGACGAAATCGCTGCTGCTGTTTCCCTCGTGCAATCCTCGGACGCGGCGATTATTTGCGTAGGTATCGAAGAAGGTGAATTTAACGACCGTGCATACCTTTCGTTGTTAGGACATCAGGAAGCGCTGATCAAAGCTATTGCGGCAACGGGCAAACCAACCGTTGTCGTATTAATTGGTGGAAGTGCGATTACCATGCAAAATTGGATCGATGATATTCCCGCAATTGTGGACGTTTGGTATCCTGGAGACGAGGGCGGAAACGCCGTTGCTGATGTTTTGTTTGGCGATTACAATCCAGCAGGGCGTTTGCCTATCACTTTCCCGAAACACGAGTCGCAATTGCCTTTGTACTACAATCACAAACCTACTGGGCGAGGTGATGATTACACCAATCTATCTGGAAAACCGCTGTTTCCATTTGGTTACGGACTGAGCTATTCCTCCTTTAATTACAGCGATCTCCATGTCGAGAAAGATACCATTTCAAGAACCGAAAGTACCACGATCCGATGTAAAGTCACCAACACAGGAGAAAAGGACGGCGACGAAGTAGTCCAGTTGTATATTAAAGATTTGTATGCTTCAGTAGCGCGACCTATCATTGAGTTGAAGGGATTTCAAAGAATTCACTTAAAAGCGGGAGAAACCAAAGAAATAACCTTCGAAATAACCCCAGAACTACTCGAAATGGTCACAAAAGATTTGGAACATGCAGTAGAACCCGGCGATTTTCGATTGATGATTGGCGCCGCATCCAACGATATTCGACTACGAACGGTGCTCACCGTGCAGTAGCATTATAAACAACTTGTACTCATAAAGATCGCGTACAAATACGGATAATATACACATTACTATGTAGTTACCTCTTTTATCAATACATTTATTGGGTGATCTAACATCCACTATTTGTCACGAATAAAAGCACATAAGCCTGCTTCGAACAACCATCATTCGAACAACCATCAATCGTTCATTCGACCGATGGCGATTCAACGTGCGCAATCGGAAAATTCAAAAGACAATCAGACAACACAAGACGGTACTCACGATGTCGAAACCACCCCTCAATTAAAATCAGGAACATTCGGTAGCGAATCTTTTGTGCGACCAACAGCCATGGTTCAAGCAAAACTTAACATTGGCTACCCCAACGATAAATACGAAAAGGAAGCAGATACAATTGCAGACAAAGTAGTTTCAAAAACGACTGAAACAACTCCCGCTCCCACCATTCAGCAAAAAGATGGTACCGGACCGAAAGAAACAGAAGGCGTTTCAGAAGATGAGCAATCCGAAGTACAGCGGAAAGAATTTGAACCATCGGAAATACAAGAAAAATCACTGAGTGAAAGCATCACCCCCGTGGTTCAGTTGAAACCCATTACGTCCACAGATGAATCGGAAGTGCAAAAAGAAGAATTGGAAGACGAAACGGAGCTGCAGACAAAATTAGATGGAAGCACGGAACAAGTCGATGCACCCATTCAAAAAATGGAATCTCAAGATGAAAATGCTGACATCCAAACAAAACCAGAGAGTTCATCCAGTAGTACTGATGTTGAATTGTCCTTAAAATCATCCAAAGGCGGCGGTTCCGCAATGGACGAATCTACGCGTGCTTCCATGGAATCTGGTTTTGGAGCCGATTTCAGTAATGTGCGCATTCACTCGGACAGCAAAGCCGAACAAATGAATCAGAATCTCGGTGCAAAAGCGTTCACTAATGGTTCGGATATTTATTTCAATAAAGGACAGTACAATCCTTCCCGTAAAGAAGGGCAACATCTCTTGGCGCATGAATTAACGCATACATTGCAACAAGGCGCTAGTAGAAATGCCGTTCAGAAAGCAGCTGATGAGAACGAAACGGATTATGGTGCAGCATTAGCTGCCGAACAAGAAAAAGTAGCTGCTCCTGAAAAACAAGAAGTACCGACAGAGACGACAGCAGAAGAGACACAAAATCTCCCCTATCCAGGAGAAATTCTTCAGAACGATGACAAAGTGGAAACAATTCAGCGAGCCGTGGATGACTTTGAACATTCTGAAGATAGTGCCGCTCCTATGCGGGAAATGGACGCGAAACGAAGAGAAGAAGGTATCGACTTAAATGAAGTTTCAAATGAATCCAGCACTGATGAGGAACGGCCTGATTCAAGTGAACT
>JBNKGN010000185.1:0-1556 GCA_050289845.1 Crocinitomicaceae bacterium
ATCTCGAGTTTTTGTTTTTCGAAAATTATGCGGTTGGATGCATACAAGGAAAAACAGTCTGCATCAATACGATATTATTGAAATGTTGGACAAAAAAAAATCCCAACGTTGCCACTGGGATTTCCTTTCGATTACACGAAAATTATTCTGCTTTCTTAGAGCAACAAGATTTTCCAGTTTCCGCTGTTTTTGAAGAACAACATCCTTCTGCCTTCTTGCTTTTTTTCTTTTTCTTCTTTTTCTCTTTTTTCTTCTCGGTCAATTCCGTTTTAACTTCTTTCGTGCTTGACGTAGCTGCTGTAGCAATCGTACCTACAAATAAAGTAAGGGATAATGCTAAAAATATTTTTTTCATGGTTCTCAATTTTGATAGAAGAAAATTACGCATTTTTCGTCAATTCGCCCAATTTTGTCAGCTTGGCTTTCACCACATCGCCGATTTTAACATTTATTTGCGCATCAACGGGCAGAAGCACATCAATGCGTGATCCAAATTTGATAAAACCAAACTCTTGACCAGTGGTTACTTCCTGATCGGGACGTACGTAATAACAGATGCGTCGGGCTACTGCTCCTGCAATTTGACGAAACAGGATTTCCTGTCCGCTTTTGTGTTCTGTGACAATTGTTGTGCGTTCGTTGTCTGTACTGCTTTTCGGATGCCATGCCACCAAAAACAAACCTGGGTGGTATTTCACGTATTTCACGATTCCTGAGATAGGATTGTAATTCGCATGAACATTCATCGGCGACATGAAAATCGATACCTGAATGCGTTTTCCTTTGAAATATTCCGTTTCCTCGACCTCTTCAATCACAACAACCTTACCGTCTGCTGGACACATAATGTCCATTTCCTCGAAGTTACACACGCGTTTTGGAACACGGAAAAACTGAATGATGAGGTACGTCATCACTAACACTGCTAACGACAATAGTAGGAAGAGCCAAAGCCAACCGGTGGCAAGATAGAGGAAGTAATTTCCGATTTGAATTCCCGAAAGTAAAAGAACGGAAACGAGAATGATCACGTAGCCTTCGCGGTGAATGGTCATAAGCTAATTTTGGTCAAAGATAAGGATAAATGGATGTCCATGCCATAAAGAACGGTACGGAGAAAAACACAGCATCAAAGCGATCTAAAATCCCACCGTGTCCTGGCAAAATGGATCCTGAGTCCTTAATTTTTAGAGAGCGTTTGAACATGGATTCATACAAATCTCCAAGAATGGCGCATGGTGCAATGATTATCGCTGCCCCCAACCAGAACCACAATGGCTCGTTTGTTGGAAGGAATTCTCCGATCAGGAAGCCCACCAAGACGGTCATAAAAATGCCGCCCAACGTTCCTTCCCACGTTTTTTTTGGTGAAATACGCTCAAAAAGTTTGGTCTTTCCTATCATTCGTCCTATCAAATAAGCGAAGGTGTCATTCGACCAAATCAGTAAGAACATTGCACCTACTTTCGGCATAAAAAAGCCTTCGGTCATTTGAGCTTCATGCAAACGATGGTCCTCGAAATTCATCCAAGTAATTAAAAAGAAGGGGAGGACAA
>JBNKGN010000185.1:1566-6759 GCA_050289845.1 Crocinitomicaceae bacterium
AAATTCCTGCAATTTGGATGGTGCTGTTTAGAATTGGGTTGCGTTTGTTGCGCCACAATTCCGTGAGCATCATTATTAACAGAATGGGGATGATGAGTGAGAACACGGCAATTGGAAAGGCGTTGTATAGGCTTCCTACGGCCAGACCAAAAATGACAATTCCAAAGGTGGTTCCAATGCGCCAATCGATTTCAATGGTTCCCTGTGTTTGGAATAGTTTGTTGAATTCGATCAGTCCAAGTGCCATAAAAACAGCAAATACACCAGTGGCATAAAGGTCATCGAGAAGAATCGACCCGAGAATGACGGCGGCGAATAATGCGCCTGTAATAGATCGAACGATCAAATTATTCATGCTCCAAATTTAGTTGTTTCAAGGCTTCTTCTTCAAATTCTCGGCGAACTTTTAGGTACAAAAGTCCAAACGCGTTGTAAGAAGAATCCCGCTGGTCAAATATCACAGCGGGAATTTCAGCTTCTTTTAATAACATTAGTTTGATGCGTACAACGTACTCTTCATGACTCTCAAAAACCGTGACCCATTCAGGCTCCCGGCTGAGTTTCATTCGAAATGTCGTCCATCGGTTCTTCAGGTTTCGAATCAATTTCATCGTTTGCTACATCATCTGGTCGTGAAATGGTGTCCATTCTTGGAACTTCAGGCACTGCAATTTTCGGTGCTTCTTCCATTACGTTTTCTATGATCTTTTCCGCTTGATCTTCTACGTCCCATGGACGTTCACCGAAGATAGCTACCAAGTCTTCTTTAAAGATAACTTCTTTCTCAAGGAGTTTGTTCGCCAATTGCTCCAGTTTGTCTCTGTTCTCAGACAATAGGCGCAAAGCACGTTGGTATTCCTTTTCAATCAATTTACTTACCTCTTCATCAATGATACGTGAGGTATCTTCAGAGTACGGCTTCGTAAATCCATTTCCTTGCGGATCGTAATACGAAATATTTCCAATTTTTTCGTTCAATCCGTAGATAGTTACCATCGCATAGGCTTGCTTCGTGATTTTTTCAAGGTCACTCAAAGCTCCCGTACTGATTTTTCCGAATACCAATTGTTCTGCAGCACGTCCACCGAGTGACGTACACATTTCGTCCAGGATTTGCTCCGTTGTTGTGATGCTTCTTTCTTCTGGAAGATACCATGCGGCACCTAGTGAACGTCCACGTGGAACGATTGTCACCTTTACCAATGGATTGGCATATTGAAGCAACCAGGAAACTGTCGCGTGACCTGCTTCATGGAAGGCAATGGATTTCTTTTCTTCTTGCGTAATAATTTTGTTTTTCTTCTCCAATCCTCCAACGATACGATCAACAGCATCAAGGAAGTCTTGTTTTTCAACAAATTTCTTCTCTTTTCTTGCTGCAATCAACGCTGCTTCGTTACAAAGATTGGCGATATCTGCTCCAGAGAACCCAGGGGTTTGTCGTGCCAAGAAATCGATGTCCAAATCTTCAATCAATTTCAACGGTTTCAAATGCACCTGGAAAATTTCTTTCCGCTCGTTCAAGTCCGGCATGTCCACAAAAATCTGACGGTCAAAACGTCCAGCACGCGTTAAAGCGTTGTCCAAAACATCGGCACGGTTCGTTGCTGCGAGGATGATGACACCAGAGTTGGTCCCAAAACCATCCATTTCTGTCAACAATTGATTCAAGGTATTCTCGCGTTCGTCGTTGGATCCGAAACTATTATTTTTTCCACGAGCGCGACCGATCGCATCAATTTCATCAATAAAGATGATTGACGGTGCTTTTTCTTTCGCTTGTTTGAACAAATCTCTTACACGAGAAGCTCCAACTCCAACGAACATTTCTACGAAGTCAGATCCTGACAGTGAGAAGAAAGGCACTTTGGCTTCACCCGCAACGGCTTTTGCTAACAAGGTTTTACCTGTTCCTGGAGGTCCTACGAGTAAGGCTCCTTTCGGGATTTTTGCTCCTAATTCGGTGTATTTTTTCGAGTTTTTCAGGAACTCAACAATCTCTTCAATCTCTTCTTTGGCACCTTCCAAACCGGCAACATCTTTAAAGGTAATGTTCGTTGTTTTTCCGTTTTCGTAGACTTTAGCGCGGGATTTTCCGATATTGAAAATTTGTCCGCTTCCACCACCGCCACTGCCACCAGTCATTCTGCGCATCACGAAAAGCCAAATGGCAATGATGATAATGAATGGTAGGATGAAACTTAGGATACCACTGAAATAGTTGACTTCTTCAACAGAGACCAAATCCATCGTTGGAACTTCAAGATCCGTTTTCTCATTGGCAGCTTCTGCCTTTGCAATTTGATCTTTGATGTCGTTCCTGATTTCCTTCATTTCTCGTTTGAATTCACCCGCATCAACTACTTTGTGCGTGAATTCTTTCGGTCCTCCACCAAGACTCTTTCCTTCTTTTAACGCAGACTTGATTTTTTCATAGCCTGACTCTTCCGTTTTCTTAACGAATTCAATACCATCTTTATTTAAGGTGAAATCTATGTGATCTTTGTTGACCAATTTGAAGTCTTCCAGGTAATCATTTTTCCAAAGATTGAGAACCACTTCATCCGAATTGACCTCCACTTCTGATCCAGAAGACATAAATAATTGCACACCGATGATTGCCACACCGATGATTGCGTAAATCCAGTAAATTGAAAATGGACTTTTCTTCTTGTTTTTGTTATCGTTTTCGCTCATTTTAACTCATTAATCTAAATTCGGTATATCTACTCTTACTGCATCGGCCCACAAATCTTCTAACTCGTAGAATTCTCGTGTTTCTCGTCCAAAAATGTGCGCTACAACGCTAACGTAATCCATCAATACCCATTGACTGTTGGTTTTTCCCTCTACGTTAAACGGTCTTTCTGACAATTCCTTTCGAGTGTGTCGCATGACAGCAGAACTAATTCCGTCTACCTGCGTGGTTGATTCTCCACTACAAATCACGAAAAAGTCACAAACCGCATTGTGAATTTCACGTAAATCCAATACCACGATATCCTTCGCTTTGTTTTCTTGCATCCCTTCGACAATCGCGTCGCAGAGTATTTTTGAATCGTCGTCTTTTAGCTCTTTACCCATGTACGTTTTTTATACCTTTGCAAATCTAACTTTATATTTAAAGAAATCCTCGGGAAATCTTACGAACTCGCATTTACTATGGAGGAAATCGGTCGCTCAATCATCCGTTTGGAATCTGTTGATTCAACGAACAATTATACTGCCAATTGTGGTCGCAGGGGTGAATTGCGTCATGGTGCTGTTATTATGGCAGTGGAGCAGACGGGCGGTCGTGGACAGATGGGCACTGTGTGGAACTCGGAAGCAGGCAAAAACCTCACCTTTTCTGTCTATTTGGAACGCGTCAATCTGTCAGTAGAGCGTCAGTTTATTTTAACAAAAATTGTGTCTTTGTCATTGGTGTCTCTTTTGGAGCGATATGGGATTGCTGCACAAATTAAATGGCCCAATGATATTTTTGTAGGAGATGAAAAAATTGCTGGTGTACTCATCGAAAATACCATACAAGGAAATGATCTCAAACGATCGATTGTGGGCGTTGGTTTAAATGTCAATCAGGAAAATTTTGGAGATTTGGCCGCGACAAGTTTTAAGCGTGAATTGGGAACGCACCTGTCATTGGAGGATGTTCTTTTTTCGTTTATCGGACGGTTCAATGCCGAAATTGCCGCTATCGATGTTGGTCAGTTGAACAAAGCTTATTTGAGAGCGCTTTATTGGTTGGGTGAATCCCGTGTTTTTCGTGATGCCACCGGGGAATTTCAAGGAATTATCCGTGGCGTGAATGATTTGGGCGCTTTAATGGTGGATCGCGCTGGTGACTTGCGATCGTATCAATTGAAAGAAATTGCTTTTATCCGTTAAAGTGTTCGGATAATTTTTGGGACATGTAATTGAATAAATTCGTTAGCGGTCGCTCTACCATCATTTTGAGGAAAGCATTTACTTCACCGTTGAATTCAATAAAACCTTCTGTTACCGCTCCTTTTTCAATCATGTGAATGGTTAACTGAAAAGGGAAGGGCGATTTCTCTCCCGATTTAAGAAACAATTTGTCCAATCCTTCAGTACCATTCTGAATCAACGAGATGGTGATGCCGCCTTGTACTTTGAACGAGCAATCCGTATCCGTTGCGTTAAAATCCGAAATTTTATCTTGGGGCAACAAATGAATCATGTTGTTAGAGTTTCCAAGAAATTCTTGAATCGTTGTTCGATCCGCATTCACAGCAACGGTATTTCCTTTAATCGTCATATTATTGCTTCCATGATTTAGGATCCATGCGCCAATCACTTAGTGAAGCCATGTCATTTTCCGTAATTCTATTCGTCGCTAACGCAAGGTTTACAAGGGTATTATAGTCAGAAAGCGTTACGTACGGACATTCGGCGTTCACAAAATTTTCGTGTGCTAAATCAAAACCGTATGTGAAAATTGCGACCAAACCTTTGACGTCTAATTTGGCTTCGCGCAACGCATCTACTGCTTTTAAGCTACTTCCGCCGGTTGAAATCAAATCTTCAATAACAACAATTTTCTGTCCTTCTTCGTAATAACCTTCAATTTGATTGCCCATTCCGTGTTCTTTGGCAGAACTTCTCACATAGATGAAAGGAACGCCTAACTCTTCAGCAACAAGTGCCCCTTGAGCAATTCCTCCTGTTGCGACACCTGCAATCGCATCGGGTTTTCCGAAATGATCGATGATCGCTTCGCAGTATGCCTGGCGAATAAAGGTGCGAATGTTTGGATACGAAAGCGTAACGCGGTTGTCACAATAAATAGGTGACTTAATTCCTGATGCCCATGTGAAGGGTTGTGCAGGACTTAACTTTACAGCTTTGATTTGTAGCAAAAATTCAGCTACTTTTGAGGCCTTATCGTTGTTCAAAATCATGGGGGCAAATGTACAAAGTTTTTATTGATCAGAAGCCGGTAATTTTTATCGGAAAGGAAGATTTATCAACAGAAAAAAATGTGCTGAAAGCGAAAGACATTGAAAATGTTGAAGATCTGAAGCCATTTCTTGCGAAGGTGTCGATTACGGCTCCGCTATATTTAACAAGCAAAAATCCAAAACAATCATTCCGACGCATTTTCGAAAAACATAAAAAGATAAAAGCTGCTGGTGGAATTGTTCAGCGTGGCGAAACCTATTTGATCATCAA
>JBNKGN010000186.1:0-6758 GCA_050289845.1 Crocinitomicaceae bacterium
GTCTATCCTACGAAGTGGAATACGATGAAAAGCATGCACCTGGAACCTCTAACGGTCCTGCACGTTTCATTAAAATTGCACCGCAGGATTTCGAAATCGAAATCTTATTTGATAACACTGGGGTGATTCCCGGTAAAAAAAATTCAGAAAAAGGAACTGTTCAAGAAGAAATTGACAAGTTCAAAAAAATTGCACTGGATTATAATGGGGATGAACACCGTCCCAACTTCGTTAAGTTAATTTGGGGAGCCCTCCTGTTCAAGGGAGTTTTCGTAAAACTTGACATTGAATACAAATTGTTTAAACCAAGTGGTGAACCCATTCGCGCTGTTGGAAAGGTTTCTTTCAAAGGCTCTCAAGACGACGAAGAACGCGCTGCCGAAGAAAACAAAAGTTCACCAGATCTGACACATGTCAGAACAGTGAAAGCTGGAGACACACTACCATTGATGACCTATCGCATTTACGGCGATTCTAAATATTATCTAGAAGTAGCCAAATACAACCAACTCGGCAACTTCCGTAAACTCATCCCGGGAACTGAAATTATTTTCCCTCCTATTGAAAAACAAGCCTAATGAATAACAGCGGTGTCATACAAACAAGTAAAGGGGCGGATTTAGCCACTTTTACGATTCTCGCAGGAGGAGATGCACTTTCTGGTACTATTCAGGTGCTGAGCGTAAGCGTTTCAAAAGAAATTAATAGAGTCCCCGTCGCTACCATAGTGATTAAAGACGGTGATACAGCTACGCAAGATTTTCCTATTAGTAATGAAGATCTTTTCAAACCAGGACAGGAAATTGAAATTGCCGCAGGTTATCACTCAGATGAAGATACTATTTTCAAAGGCATCGTTATCAAGCACTCAATTAAAGTGAAAAGTTCGGGATCTTTATTGATTATCGAATGCAAGGACAAAGCAGTTAAAATGACTGTAGGTCGGAAATCTCACTATTTCTACGAGAGTAAAGACAGCGACGTTTTTGAAGAAATCATGGGGGCATACGACGTCGAAATGGATGTAGAAGCAACCAATTTTGAACACGCGGAATTGGTACAGTACAACGCTTCCGATTGGGACTTTATGCTTTCAAGAGCACAAGCCAATGGCAAAATTTGCGTGACAGACGACGGTAAAATCACTATTGCGAAACCCGACGTAAGTTCAGCTGAAATAGAAACCGTGACTTTCGGCTCTACCCTACTCGATTTCGACGCAGAAATTGACGCGCGAAACCAAATTTCAACAGCTACGGCATACAGTTGGAATCAGGCCGATCAAGAAATTATTGAAGTGGAAGGTGCAGATCCTGGTATAAGCCTTAATGGCGATTTATCCAGTAGCGATCTAGCTGACGTCGTGGGACTCTCCAATTACGAGTTGCGCCATGGCGGTTCTTTAAACGATACAGAACTCCAAGATTGGGCCGATGCAACCCTACTCTATCAGCAGCTTTCAAAAGTTCGTGGAAGAGCTAAGTTTCAGGGCATCCCAGCCGTCAAACCCAATACAATTTTGAAATTGGAAGGCCTCGGAAATCGATTCAATGGCAAAGTTTATGTTTCAGGCGTACTTCACACTATTTCCAATGGAAACTGGACGTGTGACGCACAATTTGGCTTAAATCCCCAGTGGTTTTCGGACACTTATGACATCAACACGCCTGCCGCTTCTGGTCTGCTTCCTGCGATTAAGGGATTGCACATCGGCATCGTAACTCAATTAGAGGAAGACCCTGATGGCGAGGACCGAATTTTAGTCAAACTCCCAATCATTAATGGGCAAGAGCAAGGTGTTTGGTGTCGCGTTTCAACCCTGGATGCCGGCGATAGTCGTGGTTCCTTTTTCCGACCAGAAATTGAAGACGAAGTCATCGTTGGATTCATCAACGAAGATCCCAACGACCCTGTAGTACTTGGAATGCTCAACAGTAGTAGCAAACCTGCACCAATAGTTGCAAGCGATGACAACCACGAAAAAGGATTCATCACACGAAGTGAAATGAAACTGCTATTCGACGACGATAAAAAATCCGTAGTGCTTGAAACACCAGGCGGAAAAATAGTCACGCTTGATGAAGATGCCGATGAAATTCGACTCGAAGACGACCACTCAAATGTGATTACCATGAACAGCGATGGAATTAGTATCGAAAGTGCAGGTGATATCAACATCACAGCAACGGGAGATGTAAATATTGAAGGAATGAACGTAGCGATTGCCGCGAACGCCGAGTTTAAAGCGGAAGGTTCTGCAGGAGCAGAGGTTTCGACCAGCGCAATTGCAGTATTAAAAGGATCACTCGTACAAATTAATTGATATGGGACAACCAGCAGCAAGAGCCACAGACATGCACGTTTGCCCTATGGTAACCGGAACCGTCCCCCACGTAGGAGGTCCTATTTTACCACCTGGCGAACCAACCGTTTTGATCGGTGGAATGCCCGCAGCACGAGTAGGTGACATGGCAACCTGTACGGGACCTCCGGACACGATAGCGGCGGGATCAGGAACGGTGCTAATCGGAGGAATGCCCGCAGCGAGAATGGGAGACTCCACAGCACATGGAGGAACGATTGTACTTGGTGAAATGACAGTATTAATAGGATAATAATGAGCAACGATAACGCACAATTTTTAGGAACTGGCTGGTCATTCCCCCCGGAATTCAAAAAAAACGGGTTGAATGAAACAAGCATGAGTTCGGGCGAAAAAGACATCAAAGAAAGTCTTGAAATCCTGCTTTCAACACAGCTAGGCGAGCGCATAATGCTGCCAGAATACGGTTGTGATTTAACGGATTTACTCTTCGCTCCATTAGATCTCACATTAAAAACATTTGTTGTTGACTTGATCCGTACGGCCATTCTTTACCACGAACCGAGAATTAATGTCAACAAAATTGAAATTGACCCAAATAATGAACTCGAAGGCGAATTATTGATCGAAATCGACTTTACGATTCGATCCACCAACTCGAGAAGAAATATTGTCTACCCGTTCTATCGCAACGAAGGAACGGATGTGTAAAAAACTAGTTTACAATGAGTAACAACTGTAACGATATCGCAAAAATTCTTCTCACCGAAGGCACCAATCAGCTTCAGCGAAACGACAAGGCGTTGGATCCTGAGACACTGAAAGTGCATGGCTTTGGCATGGAAGAATGGATGCAGTTTGCAGAGAATTTTGCAAGCCATCTAAATTATTACACCACAAAAAATTCGCAGTCACCCGAAGGTGATTGGCAATCTTTCTTTCCATCATCTGATGAAATCAAAGAGCTCATCGCAGCACTTGAAGAAAGTGATAACCTCACCCCGCACCTCACCTTGTTTGTTTGCTTCCTGAAATTACTGGAACTCCCAAATGAGCGTCTTAACAATTTGACGAAACGTCACCTCGATTACTATTATCAGGAAGTACTTCAAATCGAAAAGCTTCCCGCAACGTACGATAAAGTACATCTGCTTTTCGAACTTTCTAAGAATATCGCTGTTCAAAAATTTGAAGAAGGTGTTGAATTCAACGGTGGAAAAGACGGCATCGGTAAATTACGCATCTATAAATTGATCGAGGAATTTGTCGGCAATAAAGCCACAATCGGTTCTTTGCGCAATTTCTATATGGCACCAACAGGTGGACCACTCGTTAAAGCTGCCGCGGTTGTAAATTCTGCAGATGGATTAGGAGAAGCATTGCCTGAAGACCAATCCGAATGGTATCCGTTTGGATATGACACTGCCGATTTCGGATCCGGTAATAATAATGGCGCCAAGCAAGTGTTCACCGCACTACCCGACGCAAAAATGGGGTTTGCTATTGCTTCTGACACACTAAAAATGGCGGAAGGTGAACGTCATTTCCAAATTTCAATTAAGTACAAAAATCAGATCGCTGGCATCGATGACATCGATAGCATCGACACCAATGACTTTATCAACAATGTTTCGGTGTACTGTACAACTGATAATAAGTGGCTTCGAATCTCCGAAGAAAGCGATTTGGTAAACGACTTAATCAGCGCAAGCGATGATCCAGAGAACCTGGAAGAACAAAAAATCGGTTTCTTTACGGGAGTTGACCCTAACGACTCCAAGGTGGTGAAGTTCTACTCACTCATCGACATTGAAGTTCCTGCGATAACGGAATACAACGCGGAAGTTCATGGGGGAGATTTCCCAACAGAAAAGCCCGTATTTCGCTTTATTATTGATACCAATACAACGCGCGGACTTTTATTGTACCAAAAACTAAGTGCAGAAATTGAAAGTATCACGGTCGATGTTCAGGTCGCTCAAATGAGAAATGTCACATTAGAGAACGATCTCGGCACCTTGAACCCATCGAAACCGATGTATCCTTTCTCCAATACGCCAATCGTCGGATCCAACTTCGTCATGCGTACACCAGAGATTTTTTCGAAAAAATGGCAAAATATTGATATATACGTCGCTTGGAAAAATGTCCCACCGAATCTTCAGGAATATTATGCCGGTTACGGTTTCAATTTCAATTTGCCCTACGAGCCAGCGACTTCCGTGGGACAGGAAGAGGAACAAGCACCCAGCGCCGATAACAAATCAAAAAATTTCGCCCCGAAAAAACAAGAAGATAAAAACGCTGGTACGAAAAAGAAAATTAAAGCACTCTTTAATAGAAATCGAGGAATTCGACTACAGCGAGAATACGGAAACAATTTCCCTCCGTTGAGTGAAGTCATTGATGAACCAGATGACAGTGCTGTTGGAAATTACCAAAGTATTTGGGCCCGTCGTGGAATCCTGGTCAACAATGCCTGGATCAATGCTCTTCAAGGCGCCTTGTTTACTTCACGCGTGAAAGACAATGCCGAACAAGTAACGTATTACACACAAGCGCAATATCGAAGATGCGAACTTTCCACAGAGGATACCATAGAAAAGGTGCGACTTCAATTGTTTCACTCTTTCGGTCATGCGGAATACCCTGAACTTTATGCAAAAGCAATGGTGGATTATGCAAACAAAGTTTCTGGAACCGTGATTCCAAACAAACCCTATACTCCCTTTGCAGAAGAAATTCAAGTAAGCTATACCGCTACAGATACGCTTGTGATGAGTACTTCCAAAAAATTGTATTCAGAGACACAGACGCTTCTTTTCCACGAACATCCGTTTGGTCAATCAGAAGAGCATAAATCTATCAAAGTAGATCTAGGTTTTGTGGAAAATACGAGCTGTTCTCTACTTCCAAAGTATACAACAGGTGGTGAACTCTACATCGGACTGGAAAATGCGCTTCCATTGCAAACAATCCCATTGCTCTTTCAAATTTCGGAAGGAACGGAAAATACCGAGTTGACCTCATTTGGCGTCGATGATGGAATCACCTGGGAGGTACTTTGTTCGAATCATTGGAAATCATTTGATAATTCCGAAATACTAAAAAATGAAGTAGACAACTTCTTGAAATCGGGACTTGTTTCTTTGAAATTACCGAAAGAAGTTACTAGCGACAATACACTTTTACCAACAGGATATCAGTGGATTCGCGCCCGCATGGACGACAAACCATACGACACCGTATGCAAATTCCTGGGAATTCATAGTCAGGTTGCTTTGGCACAATTCACCAACAACGACAACGAAACCTCACATTTGGAAAACGGCCTTGCAGCAGAAACAATTTCCAAATTAATCGAACGATCTTCTGCTGTGAAGAGTATCACGCAGCCGTACAATTCATTCGGTGGTGCATTGGAAGAAAATGATGCGAGTTATTACCGACGTGTCAGTGAACGTTTGCGCCACAAAAATCGCGCGGTTACTATTTGGGATTACGAACGCCTCGTATTACAGCAATTCCCGGACATCTACAAAGTGAAGTGTTTGAGTCATTCCAACCTAAACTCTTTCAATGCTGGAGGCTCTGTGATTGTTGTGGTAATTCCAGACACAGTAAACAAAAACGTTTTCAACATCTACGAACCGCGCGTTAGTGCCGCTTATTTGAATCAGATTCAACGGTATCTGAACAAATACAAATCCATGCACGTGGAGTTAAAAGTGATGAACCCTGAATACGAAGCCATCAGAGTGAATACAAATGTACAGTTCAATGAAGGCTACGACGAGTTTTTGTACAAGTCGATTCTAAAGGATGATATCACCAAATTATTGGCGCCATGGGCATTTGACGAAACGAAACAGATCGAGTTTGGAGGTAAATTGCACAAAAGCGTATTGATCGATTACATTGAAAACCTCGAATACATCGACTATGTTGAATCCATTAATTTTTATGTCGTGGATAAAAACGGCAAACAAGGAAAAAGCCTTACGAGTTATACAGCGGCGTCACCGATCACTATTATGGTTTCGGATCAATCGCACGTAGTTGGATCGGCCACACCATGTAAAGAGCAAAGTGTTTTAACCGTATCAGATTGTAAGTAAAATGGCGAAAAATACGACATATCAAAAAATTTCGAGAGTTGTTGAAACCAAAGACGATCTCGATTTTCAGTACCTAAAAGAACTTGGACTGGAATACATTCAGTCCGTTGGAGGAAGTCTGTGGACGGATTTCAACGAACACGACCCGGGGGTTACCATACTGGAACAACTCGCCTATGCCCTATCTGAACTGGGATACAGAAGTCAGATGGATTTTAAGGATTTATTGGCATCACAGGAAAACTTATCCGAGAACAATACATTTTATACAGCGGCTGAGATTCTTCCTACAAATCCGGTCACTCTTAAAGATATCC
>JBNKGN010000187.1:0-6750 GCA_050289845.1 Crocinitomicaceae bacterium
ACAATACTTTCTGGTTCCAGCGGTTTCAAGTAAACATTGTCGGCAACTACCTTGTCCGTCATGATTGTCGCCGGATTGGAGTTGATTAATGTTACTTCGATTCCTTCTTCTCTAAGTGATCGGGAGGCTTGTGATCCAGAATAATCAAACTCACAGGCTTGACCTATCACAATTGGTCCGCTTCCGATGATTAGAATGGACTTAATTGAATTATCTTTCGGCATTTATGCGCTATTAAGGAGGTTCAACTTCGCGATACTTCGCGTCAAATTGAACGCAAATTTAGTATAATTAAATCATCGGCTAAAAGGATATTGTAAAGGAATTTCTACTTGTTTTTAACATTCGTCGTGAATAACTCTAAATCAAGCCTTCAATTGTGAATAATTCACCAAACAAATCGGCCAATTAGCTTACGTGATTATTATCTTTGTCCCACAATCGTAATTATGCAAGAAATCCTTACCTCCGTGCAAATTGAGCAAAAAATTCAACGCCTCGCTCATCAACTTTTAGAGAATTGTTTTGAAGAAAAAGAAATTTTCATCGGAGGGATTCACGGAAATGGCTTTTTGTTAGCAAATCGATTGAAAGAAATTTTAAATTCGGCTTCCGATGTTACCATTCACTTGTTCGAGATTACGATTAACAAAGACGAACCCTGGTCGGAAACGATTCAACTCTCTATGGCGCCAGAACAAATGAAAAACGGCTTTATCGTGCTGGTGGATGACGTACTCAACTCAGGAAAAACCATGCAATTCGCATTGACAGAAGTACTGCGCTTCCCTACCAAAGCCATAAAAACACTGACGCTATTTGACCGCAAACATCGACGTTTCCCCATCAAAGCCGACTTTGTAGGCCTCAGCCTGTCCACCACTTTGAAAGAACGTGTGGAAGTGCAATTTGATGGAAATTCCGCAAAAGCATTTCTTGTATGACCCAACGCATTACCGAATCCGAATCGAATCACCAAAATCTGGAAACACTTTCCACGGCAGAGCTGCTTTCAGGAATCAATAGAGAAGATCAAACTGTCGCCCTTGCGGTTCAAAAAATACTCCCTGAAATTGAAGCTTTTGTAGACGCATGCTATCTGAATATGAGAGACGGTGGACGTTTGTTCTACATCGGAGCAGGAACAAGTGGCCGACTTGGAATAGTTGACGCCAGTGAATGTCCCCCGACGTTTGGTGTTGATCACAACACTGTGATTGGAATTATGGCCGGAGGTGACAAAGCCATGCGTAAAGCAGTGGAATTTGCCGAAGACAACACTGAATTAGGCTGGACCGATTTACAGGCATTTGCTATTAACAAAAAAGATACTCTTGTTGGTATCGCCGCTTCCGGAACAACGCCGTATGTTTTAGGAGCCTTAAGCAAGGCGAAAGAAGCTGGTCTTGTCACAGGAGGTATTTCGTGCAATCCTGGTTCACCATTGGCGGCACTTGCTCAATACCCTATGACCGCAGTAGTTGGTCCTGAATTCGTTACAGGAAGTACGCGCATGAAATCTGGAACCGCACAAAAATTAATTCTCAATATGATCAGCACAACACTAATGATCAAATTGGGGCGCGTGAAAGGCAATCGAATGGTCGACATGCAATTAAGCAACAACAAACTTGTAGACCGCGGCACCAAAATGGTTCAGGACGCGCTAAAAATCCCCTATGAGGAAGCGGAAACCTTGTTGAAAAAGCATGGAAGTGTACGCGCAGCCATTGAAGGTTACACAAAATCATCCGAGAAGTGATCGAAAACCAACCGCTTGACGCAACAATCCCAGATGAAGGACGACAACATTACCTCGACGAGGCCGACAATGCATTCGTCGCTGGAATCTTTTCCATTCCTTTATCCATAGGATTAATTGGAATTATCCTGTCTGTTTACAGTATAAGCCTTGGGATTAGCGCCACTTCAGAATACAAAAACAACCCCACACTTTACAGTTACAAATCCTATAAACGAGCAAAAGCAGGAACCATTTGTGGTATCACAGGACTTTTGCTAGCGGGGACTGAAATTATATTCTTGATAGTCTATTCATAACGCCCCTCCAAGACACAAAAAAAGGGAATCCTTTCGAATTCCCCTTAGTGCAAGTAGAGATGCGTCTCTATTTAATTTAATCGTGAAGGCCAGCTCGCCATTGAGTTTAATCTTCCTCCTTCTTCGATTTCGTTTTGGTCTTTTTACCTTTTTGAATGTTCACCGTCAATTCCGTATTTCCTTCGGCGAAATCGATTTTGATCATATCTCCTTCATGAAGGTTCGATTTTACGATTTCTTCCGCCAACGGATCTTCGATGTATTTCTGAATTGCTCTTTTCAATGGACGTGCACCGAATTTCTCATCATAACCTTTATCCACGATGAAATCTTTAGCCGCATTCGTCATTTCGATTGAGTATCCAAGATCGTTGATGCGACCATACAATTTGTCCAATTCAAGGTCAATAATCACGTGAATATTTTCACGCGTCAAAGAATTAAACATGATCATATCATCCACACGATTCAAAAACTCCGGAGAAAACGCTTTACGAAGTGCATTTTGAACAACCGCTTTCGACGATTCAATTTTCTGTTCCGTTTGCGCCTTCGTACCAAAACCGACACCCGTTCCAAAATCAGCCAATTGACGCGCACCAATGTTCGACGTCATAATAATAATGGTGTTTTTGAAATCGATCTTACGTCCCAAACCATCTGTCATGTGACCATCATCGAGCGCCTGCAACAACAAGTTAAACACATCAGGATGCGCTTTCTCGATCTCATCCAACAAAACGATTGAATACGGCTTTCTACGAACCTTCTCCGTTAACTGTCCACCCTCTTCGTATCCAACATATCCTGGAGGCGCTCCAACCAAACGAGAGATTGAGAATTTCTCCATGTATTCCGACATATCGATACGAATCAAAGAATCCTCAGAATCGAACAAATATTTCGCGAGGACTTTTGCCAATTGCGTCTTACCCACACCTGTAGGCCCTAGGAAAAAGAAGGATCCAATTGGTTTGTTCGGATCTTTTAATCCAGCTCTATTTCTCTGGATCGCTTTCACCACTTTTGCAACTGCTTCGTCCTGACCGATCACACGACCTTTCATTTCTTCTGCCATGTGCGCCAAGCGTCCTGTCTCAGATTCTGAAATACGAGTAACAGGAACACCAGACATCATGGAAACAACCTCAGCGACGTGTTCTTCTGTCACCATTACGCGGTTGCTCTTTGAGTCTTCTTCCCATTTATTTTTCGCGACTTCGAGTTGCTCTTGAAGCTTGCGTTCATTGTCGCGAAGTTCGGCCGCTTTTTCATATTGTTGCGACTTAATCACTTCGTTTTTCTGATCCTTTAAATCTTCAATTTTTTGTTCAATTTCCAAAATTTCCTTTGGAACATTAATATTTGTCAAATGGACGCGTGATCCAACTTCATCCAGCGCATCAATTGCTTTATCGGGCAAATGACGATCGGTAATATAACGTTCTGTCAAACGAACACATGCTTCAATAGCCTCTTCCGTAAATGTTACCGAATGATGATCTTCGTAGCGCTCCTTAATATTGTGTAGGATTTGAACCGTTTCCTCTTGCGTTGTTGGTTCAATAATTACTTTTTGGAAACGACGTTCCAAAGCACCATCTTTCTCAATGTACTGACGGTACTCATCCAGGGTCGTCGCTCCAATTGCCTGCATTTCACC
Source organism: Crocinitomicaceae bacterium (assembly GCA_050289845.1). Taxonomy (GTDB): domain Bacteria; phylum Bacteroidota; class Bacteroidia; order Flavobacteriales_D; family Crocinitomicaceae; genus UBA4466. The sequence continues at coordinate 3,725 of JBNKGN010000187.1, forward strand.
ACGCGCTAAGGCTGGTTTAAACATGTTAGACGCATCCAAAGAGCCCGAAGCACCTCCAGCACCAATAATGGTATGGATCTCATCGATAAACAGGATAACATCAGGATTTTTCTCAATTTCCTGCATCACAGCTTTCATGCGCTCCTCAAACTGACCGCGATACTTAGTACCAGCAACCAAAGAAGCTAAATCCAACGAAACAATACGCTTATTAAAAAGTACGCGAGAAACTTTTCGCTGCACAATGCGCAAAGCCAAACCTTCAGCGATGGCGCTTTTACCAACTCCAGGTTCACCGATTAGAATCGGATTGTTCTTTTTTCTACGCGAAAGAATTTGACTCACACGTTCGATTTCTTTTTCACGACCAACAATTGGATCCAAACGTCCAGCTTCCGCCATCTTGGTTAAATCCCTTCCAAAATTGTCCAATACCGGAGTTTTGGATTTTGGATCTGCCTTCCGTTGTGAAGAGAACGACTCTTCAGAGCTCGACTCTTCCTCTGCTCCACCTGGGAATTCCGCCCGTGGGGTTATTTCATCATCTTTCATTGATTCTAATTCGTCTTTAACATTTTCATAAATGACACCATACTTGTTTAATATGCTACAAGCAGCACTGTCCTCATTTTTAAGGATCGATAATAAAAGGTGTTCGGTTCCAATCATTGGACTCTTATACAACTTGGCTTCAAGATACGTTAACTTTAAAACGCGTTCAGCCTGCTTTACAAGCGGTATATTCGTCAAATTCTGCGTACCTAAAGAGGATGCAGACGATTTCGCAAGATTTTGCTCAATCTCTTTTCGGATCATTTTTAGATCCAGGTGAAACTCATGCAACACGGCTATTGCTTTTCCATCACCTTCTCTGATGAGCCCTAAAAGTAAGTGCTCCACCCCGATGAAATCATTCCCTAATCGCAAGGCTTCTTCGCGACTGAAGCTGATCACATCTTTCACTCTTTGTGAGAATTTTGCTTCCATATTGAATGAAGTTTAACGTCTATTGTACAAAGTATAAAATTGAACATTTTACACCACTTACAAATATATAACGGATTAAATTGTTAATAAGTAGCCGAAATAGTCAATTTTCCACAGATTTTTGTTAGTAAATACAAGTTATCAACACCCTCTTATACCTATGAAATAACTAATTTCGAGCCTTGCTTTTTAACATGCACAAATCGTGCAAAAATTAAACTTGTGACAAGATGGCAGATGGAGAAAGAATAATCCAGATCAATATTGAGGATGAAATGAAATCAGCTTACATCGATTATTCGATGTCGGTTATCGTATCCCGAGCATTGCCGGATGTGCGTGATGGTTTCAAGCCCGTACACCGTCGTGTTCTATACGGGATGCAGGATCTCGGAGTCTATTCGAACCGAGCACATAAGAAAAGTGCAAGAATTGTGGGAGAAGTACTTGGAAAGTACCACCCACATGGTGATAGCTCTGTATACGATACTATGGTGCGTATGGCGCAGCCGTGGTCCTTACGTTACCCTTTAGTAGACGGACAAGGTAACTACGGTTCCGTTGATGGTGATAGTCCCGCAGCAATGCGTTATACTGAGGCGCGTTTGCGTAAAATATCGGAAGACATGCTTTCCGATCTTGACAAAGACACTGTAGACTTCGCTCCGAACTTTGACGATAGTCTTACTGAGCCAACCGTACTTCCTACAAAAATCCCGAACCTTTTGGTGAACGGTGCTAGTGGAATTGCCGTTGGTATGGCGACAAACATGGCTCCTCATAATCTTACGGAGGTGGCTAACGGGATGATCGCTTATATTGACAATAAAGACATCGAAGACGAAGAATTGCTTCAATACGTAAAAGCGCCTGATTTTCCGACAGGAGGAATTATTTATGGTTACGAGGGGGTTCGCGAAGCCTTATTGACAGGTAAAGGACGTATCGTAATGCGTGCCAAAGCGGAAATCGAAGAAACAAAATCAGGACGTGAGGTAATAATCGTTACCGAAATTCCATATCAGGTAAACAAAGCGGACATGATCCGTAAGACCGCTGACCTGGTGAACGACAAAAAGATCGATGGCATTTCGGATATCCGCGACGAATCCGATCGTAACGGAATGCGCATCGTTTATGAATTGAAACGCGATTCGATTCCAAATGTAGTTTTAAATAAACTATTTAAATATACTGCTCTACAAACTTCTTTTTCAGTAAATAACATTTGTCTCGTCAATGGAAGACCCGAGTTATTAAACCTGAAACAGATGATTCATCATTTCATCGAGTTCCGCCACGAAGTGGTGATTCGTCGTACGAAATTTGAATTGAAAAAAGCAGAGGACAGAGCACATATCCTAGAAGGATTAATCATTGCTTCGGACAATATTGATGAAGTAATTCAAATGATCCGTGCATCCAAAAGCCCTGAAGAAGCGCGTGAAAAATTAATGACGCGTTTCGAATTGAGCGACATTCAAGCTAGAGCAATTGTTGAGATGCGTTTGCGTCAATTGACAGGATTGGAGCAAGACAAATTACGTGCGGAATATGCAGATTTGATGGCGTTGATCGAAGATTTGAAAGACATTCTTGCACGTGAAGAGCGTCGTATGGAGATCATCAAAAATGAATTGATTGAAGTTCGTGATAAATACGGTGATGAGCGTCGTTCTAGAATTGAGTACTCTGCAAGCGAAATGCGCATTGAAGATTTAATTCCAGACGAGGAAGTGGTTGTTACCATTTCACACGCAGGATACATTAAGCGTACAAGTCTTGCCGAATACAAAGTCCAAAACCGTGGTGGTATGGGATCGAAAGGTTCTGCAACACGTGACAAAGACTTCCTGGAAGAGTTGTTCGTGGCAACCAACCACAATTACCTTCTAATCTTCACCGAGCAAGGAAAATGTTTCTGGATGCGTGTGTTTGAAATCCCTGAAGGCACCAAAGTAAGTAAAGGTCGCGCCATCCAAAACCTGTTAAACATTGGTCAGGACGATAAAATCAAGGCGTACGTTAAGGTACAGGAT
>JBNKGN010000188.1:0-6749 GCA_050289845.1 Crocinitomicaceae bacterium
TTCTTTTTTATCAAGAAAAAAGGATCAAGAAGTTAAATTGAACATGGTTTAGCCTAATTGTAGGAAATTGGATATTTATACCTAAAAGCGGTGGCGTCTGAAATGAAAAATCCAAAAACACATTGGGCTATTGTTTGATGAATTGATGTACTTTTGAGCAGATGGGGAAGTACTTTTACAAGCGGATTGGTTGGATGTGTGTTGCACTCGCTCTCGTCGGATGTGGCAACGAATCGAGTAAGAGACCTGTCAAACCTACAGAAACTTCACAACGAATTGCATCCATCGACGTAACAGATCGAGGTGCCCAAACGCGCTTTGTATTTTCTTACAGCTCGGATCAATCGGTTACCATCAATATCCCAGCGCTGAAAGGAAATGTCAGTATTCATCAAGACATTAATGAAAACGGAAATCTTACCGAGGTGATTTCTGGTGGTGGTGTTACGAATCATTTCTACGATGCCAAGGGAAATCGAATGGGATCGTTTGTTTCTAGTGAGAATCTCTCCGTTCATTATCAATACGATGAGGAAGATCGCCCGGTTCGACAAGTCACAGTGCGGGGAAAAGACACCCTTTCGATGTACGAATACAGCTATGAGATGGGAACGGATCCAGCAATGGTTGTGGTCACCCATCAAGCGTCAGCGCCGCAAACATTCCACTTAAAATTTGATCGTAAGGAACATGTGTTAACCAATACTTTTGAATCGGTTTTTCCTCCTGAAGACCTTTTCTGGTTGGGGAATTGTGCGCTCTACGGAAAACATCATTTAATGGAGGCGACTCAAATTGGGGAAACGAACAAAAACGTACAGCCCGACACAAAAATCCAGGCGATGGCGCCACGTAAAATAACCTACAACTACACGTTTGAAGCGAACTCTTGTACCATTCGATCAACGACTGATGGCACACGAAATTGGTCTGCTAGAATCCAGTACGAAAACTACTAATAGCCACGTAATTTCGTGCGTTTTGACTTGTAGCTGTTGTACGCATCCGTCATTTCCAATTGAATGGTAATTTGAAGCAACGCGTCCAACGCGGTCAAGTCTTCTGGTTGGAGCGCAAGGAATTTTTCAAAATGCGGAAGTGCTTTTGTGAATTCTTCATCGGTCTTTTTCCGCCATTCGTTGGCTCGGGTAAAATCCGTTTCTTCGTTGGAAAGGTTTGCAAAGTACACACCTTTGTTTACACGGTTCGCTCCTGCATTGAACAGCGCAGTGGTGTTGTTCGGATTGATCGAAAGGACCTTCACGTAAATGTCGTAACCCGCATCCAGATCGTTTTGTTCAAGCAAGTTTCCGTAAGCTAGCATCACCGTTTCATTTGTGGGATCGGCTTCCGTTTCTTTTTTAAACTTCGCTATGGCCGCCGCGTATTTGTCAGGACTGTTCAATAAAATGTCCAATTCAAAACCCTTCAGATCCGCGATAGCTCCTTCGTATGTCGTTCCCGAATGCTCTAATTCTTCTTTTTTATGGGCATTGGTGCTCGTTTTGATTAATTCCAGTCTCCGATTGTTCTCCGCTTCTAGTGCTTGCATCCCTTGATTAAGTACTTCCAAAGCTTTGTCAAAATCCTCTGCGTGATAACGATAAATAATCGCACTTCGATAGTAGGTATAGCCGATCATAAAGTCAGGATATGTAGGCGGGTTCTCCTGATACGCATTGATCGATGTAGTAAAGTCGTTCAATGCCTTCGTGCTATCCCCCAAATTCAACATATTTTGACCCGACAATCCGTAGAACAAGTAATTGTCGTCGAATTTCAATTTCGCGTCGACTTCCATGCAATGGTCGAAATAGGTCTTTGCTTCCTCGTAATTGCCATTTTCCATTTCGAAAAGTCCCATTTGAAGCATGGCTGGCACCAAATTCACCACTTCCTGGTCGATTTCTTTTAATTCTATCGCGTTGGTGGTCGCCTGATACGCATTTTTGTAGCAATCATACGCCTTGGACAAATTATTTAAATGTGCGATCAGCATTTCGCTGTCATTCGATCGAACGGCCTCCGCATAAAGTGCCGAGAGCGCTTTCCCTTTGTAGAGCCACGCTTTGTAGACTTGTTTTTCTTTTAAATCTTGCGGATTTTCCAGCGCGGTGTTTAATTTTTCCAGAGCATCTTCGTATTTCCCTTGGTCGTACGCAACTATGGCTGAAGTCACTTTGGACGACTGTGAAAAGGCAGTTGGAGCGAACAAAAGCAGCAGGAGAAGAATTCGAAACATAGTGTTGGTTTTTGGCAAGGCTAAATTAAATAATATCAGGGTAGTGGCTGAGAATGAGGAAGAAAAAACTAGTTCCAGTTAAAAAAAGTATCCCCTTTGATGGATTCGCTGAATGTTTCACGCAACTTCTCGAGTCGCTGTTGCGCCAGGAGGTCTCCCTTTTGAGCACGTTCCTTGACGCGGTAATACTCCTCCATTGCTTCTCCGAACAGATCGTGGTCCAATTTTGTTTTAATCGCTGCAATTTTACCATTGATTTCAATCAAAAAATGCTCCAACTCTCCGAGTTCTTTCAATTCAGGATCTTCGATGGCATCTTTTTTCATCAATTCAATATATCTCGGCAAAATTTCGCTAAGAATCAAATTGAATTGATCTAACTCTTTGTTGAGTAATCTTTTATGATGTTCGAATTCCATGTAACGTTGGTTAAGGTATAAAAAAATGTTTCGGTACACAAAATCTTTGGAAAATTTATCGTTCAATTAATCTGACTAATTTTGATCCGTGGCAGGAATCTACATTCATATCCCTTTTTGCAAGCAGAAATGCACCTATTGTGATTTTCACTTTAGTACCACCTTTCAAGCCTACCGCGATCAGATGATTACCGCATTGGCAGAAGAAATCGTTCGTAGAAAAACATATCTGGAAGATCAGCCCATTGAAACAATTTATTTTGGTGGCGGTACTCCTAGTTTGTTGACGGCAATTGAATTGAAGTTTTTGCTGGAAACGATCAATCAACATTTTGTGGTTACGACTCCCGAAATCACCTTGGAAGCGAATCCAGATGACTGTACGGATGATCAACTGAGAACATGGAAAAACGTTGGGATCAACCGGTTAAGTATCGGATTGCAATCGTTTAAAGAAGCAGATTTGAAGTGGATGAATCGCGCTCACAATGCTGAAGAGTCGAAAGCTTCCGTTCAGCGTGCTTTGGAGCATGGTTTTGAAAATATCACCGTTGATTTGATGTATGGATTGCCAAATCTGAGTAGTGAAGAGTGGCGTGCGCACATTCAAACCGTAATTGATTGGGGAGTGCCGCATATTTCTAGCTATTGCCTTACGGTGGAGGAAAAAACAGCCTTGCACCATCTGGTGAAAACAGCTAAAATTCACGTGCCTGACGAAGATTTACAAAGCGAACAATTCGAAATTCTTGTCCAAATGCTTGAAGCGAACGGTTGGCGTCAATACGAAATTTCCAATTTTAGCAAAATCGGCTCCGAATCGAAACACAATTCCAATTACTGGAAAGGTGCGTGGTATTTGGGAATTGGTCCTTCAGCTCACTCGTTCAATGGCGTTTCGAGAAGTTGGAATGTCGCCAACAACAAAGCCTACCTGCAGAAAATTGCCTCCAACGAAAAAACCTTCGAAGAAGAAATTTTATCACCGAAAGACCAGTTCAACGAGCGCATTCTAACTGGGTTGAGAACGATTTATGGTGTTTCGATCAGTGCCTTGAAGTCAATCCACCTTATTCCGAATGATTTCTTTACGAAAGTCGACACTTTTAAATCGGCAAATTGGCTTTTGGAGGACGACGGAATTCTTACTCTCACACGCGAAGGGCGTTTGCGTGCCGATTATATCGCCTCTGAACTCTTTTTATAGAATTCAGCTGTTTCAGCGAAAATGGGTATTTTAGGTTCCCAAAACTGAAACCATGCGAATTCTATCCGCTTTAATTTTTATAAATCTCCTTTTTTCTGGACTTGCGCAAGAGAAAAAAATCATTGACCACACGGTCTATAATGACTGGAAAAGCCTGAAATCGGCGCAAATTTCAAATGATGGAAAGTACATCTCCTATCAAATCGATCCACACCAGGGGGATGGAGTTTTGTGCATTTACAATACAGAAACGGGAATAACCGATACCATTCATAGGGCAGAACGTGCTTCGTTTTCAGGAGGAAGCAGTTATATCGCATTTAGAATTACACCGGGATATGATACATTGCGTACATGCGAACTCGAGAAGATGAAAAAAACCAAATGGCCCAAAGATTCGTTGGGAATTTATCTTTTTGACCAGGATACACTCATGAAGTATCCGGAAGTGGAAAGTTTTTCTGTCAACTCGGAAAATGATTGGATGGCCGTTTCCTTCAAGTATAACGAACTCACCGAAGACGCCTCTGGAGGGAAGAAAAAGAAACGATGGAAATGTAAAAAGGACAAAACGCCAGAATACGAATCGGATGGAAACCTTCTTTGGTTGTATCATCCGACAAAACCAGGTAAGGAGTTTAAGAACGTGACGGATTTTACCATGGCCGAAAAAGGAACCCAAGTTGCCTATACGATTCACCGAAAAATTGAAGCCACGGATTCTGTTCACATGACTATTTTTCACACAGAAAATCAAACACAGTGGGTGGATCAAAATCGCTACACCAGCATTCAAAAGATGCAGTTTGACCACGGTGAAAATCAATTGGCTTTTCTAACTAGTTCGGATACTTCCAAAGTAAAACAGTTTGAGCTTCGTTTGTTGCGTGTTGATGGAACTGAAATCGCTTTGATTGATTCAGCAGCAGTTGGAGTGGATTCTTTGCACGCCGTTTCTCGGAATTACTATCCGCGTTTTACCTTGAATGATGATCTGCTGTATTTTGGTGTTGGAATGCGTGAATTTGAAACTCCGAAAGATACTTTGTTGGAGAGTGAAAAGGTGAAGCTGGATCTTTGGCATCACGGTGAAGCACGTTTGCAACCCCAGCAATTGTTGGAGTTAAAACGTGACGAAACAGATGCCTACTTGCATGTATATCATATTGCCGTCGGTAAAATTGTACCACTCGAAAATGATTCGTTGACCGTCTATCCTGTGACCAATTTGAAAGGAACAAAAATCATCGCATCCAATGATGAACCCTACGAATTCACCTACAATTGGGCGTCCCCTCGACAAGAAGATTTTTACACTGTGGACATAGAAACAGGTGAAGTAAAACCTTTGTTGATCAATGCTTTGTTCAATCCATCGTTATCACCGTCAGGAGCCTATTATGCCTTCTTCAAAGACGGAAATTATCATTTTGGAAACGTGGATTCTGGAGAAACGACATGTATTACCTGTGACACGACAGGCATCACATGGACCTCAGACATGAATGGAATGCCGATGGAAGCTTACCCAAATGGGCGAATTCAATGGAACAGAGAGGAAACGACGGTGTATTTACAATCTGAATTTGATTTGTGGCAATACAATCATCAAGACGGAAGCTTTAAGTCTTTCACACACGAATTGGGGAAATTGAATAACGTAGAACTTCAAATGGTCGAATGGGAACGCGATAGTGTTTATTTTGAGCATGAAAATGTCTACTTCAGAGGGTTTGACCGAACGACGAAAGGAACGCATTTTTACAACTTACGTGCCCACGACGATCATCACGACTTGGTGGAAACCGCGTACTTTGATGCATCTGTCTATCCCCTGGAGCGGTCCAAAAACAAGCAACGCTCATTCATGAGAAAAATGACCTTTGAATCCTATCCAGAGATTTACACGTATACCGATGATCTTCAAAATGCTAAGCGTATTTCTATCACAAATCCGCAACAAGAGGAGTACAATTGGGGAACCGTTGAATTGACGAAATGGACGAGTTATGACGGAATCGAATTGGAGGGACTTTTATACAAACCAGAAAACTTTGATTCGACCAAATCGTATCCGTTGATGGTGTATTTCTACGAGTTGTATTCGGACCGTTTGCACCAACATTACATTCCAAAACCCACAGCTTCGATCATTTATGCTACGGAATATGCTTCGGCTGGATACGTTGTTTTTATGCCAGATATTCGCTACAAACCAGGACATCCTGCTGCTTCTGCATACGATTGTATTATGAGTGGAACCGACCACGTGTTGGATCTTTTACCGAACGTAGATTCTACCCGAATGGCTTTGCAAGGACAATCTTGGGGAGGTTATCAAACAGCTCAATTGGTTACAATGACAACGCGTTATCGCGCGGCGATGGCAGGTGCTCCTGTAGCAAATATGTTCTCTGCTTACGGTGGAATTCGTTGGGGAAGTGGTTTGAACCGCCAATTTCAATACGAACGAACACAAAGTCGGATTGGATATACTATTTGGGAACGTCCCGATTTGTACATCGAAAATTCACCGCTTTTTCACTTGCCGAATGTAACGACGCCACTGATGATTATGCACAACGATGGCGACGGTGCGGTTCCGTGGTATCAGGGAATTGAGCTTTTTACGGGCTTAAAACGCCTGGGCAAAGAAGCATGGTTGCTTAACTACAACGATGATGACCACAACCTAATGCGCAACGCCAACCGCGTCGATTTAAGTATCCGAATGCGCCAGTTTTTCGACCATTATTTGATGGATGCTCCTGCGCCGCAATGGTTAACAGAGGGAATTCCTGCCACGATGAAAGGAAAAGAATTGCGCTACGAATAATTAATGACGAAAGTACGCAACGACATACCCGAAACAGGATTTGCT
>JBNKGN010000189.1:0-6739 GCA_050289845.1 Crocinitomicaceae bacterium
GAAGCGAAGATTTTACAGATTGTTTTTGTATAATTCCCATTCGTTGTGGTACTGTTCAATGACGAAACGTTAAATGCAACATTTAAGTGTACGCACGCGCAAAGTTAAAGTTTTACCGTTGCTGCCTGTTCGATCAAAAGCGCCAATTCGTAATCGCGCTGACTGAACACTCCAAAGGCTGATTCCTGGTCAATAATCATGTGTCCGATTCTACCTGAAATTAGTTTTTTGGAGTCTTGAAATTGTGATTTTCGCACGACAGAGATTCCTCCTGAATGACGGAACAAGGTGTCGCGTTCTAATTTCGTGAACTGATCCCGTTCCATAATCGGGTGGAGTCCATCCCCCTTGTGATTATAATACACCGAATTATCCGCACGAACACTCAATAGGGAGTCTGCTCCGAACAGAAGCATCGTGTGAATAGCATCGTCGATCTTGTGTGGTTTTAAAAAAGGATATTCAACAGTGATTAATGCGATACAACTGAAATGAAATTGTTTGATCGCTTCAATGTCCAGAATGTCTTGCAATGTTCCGTCCAAACTTGTGTTGAACCGCGCTTTTTCTTCGCTTCGGTGATGGAAGTAGATTTTGTCGTTGGCTTTTAATCCGTCCTCAAGTGCTTCCCAAACGTTTTTATCTGGCGACGTTATAACAATGGATACGCCGTTTTTACTAGCGATTGCCTGGGCCACTTTCTTAGAAATAAAATTGGTGTCTCCGAGTGATCGAAAAGCAAGATCTTTTTCCCCTCCACGCACAGGAATCACAATTAAAGTAGCTGTGTCTTCACCACTTTTTTCTATATAATCAGCGTTGATTTGCGCACGGGTGTCCAGAATTCTATTTTCATTCGATGTTAAGTTCGCACCGTGCTGTCGGTAGTAAAAAAGAGGCTCGTTGACATTGCTGACTTTAAACTTTTGCGTGAATTTCACCCAAAGTTCGTAGCCATCCTGGCAGGTGTAATTTTCATTGTATCCTCCCAAAGATTTTAAAAATTCCGTGCGAATCATCGTACAGGCACCATGCGCGGCCTGATCAAACAATTCTACCTCTTTATCGAAATCGTGTCGTACTTCCTCAGAGATGATCAGGTTTTCCTTGTTTACGAGATAATAATTGGGAAAAACCAATCCCAATTCGGAATCGCTCTCCAATTTCTCCGATAATTTTTGAAGTGCATCTTCACGCAAATAGTCATCAGCATCCAGGCGCATGATGTACTTTCCATTCGCGAGGTTTAAGGCAACGTTATTGGTACGGTTGAGTCCTTTGTTCTGCTGATACAGAATGCGCACTTTTTCGTTGCTTCGATAAGATTCAATAATATCTTTCGAATTGTCCGTGGAGCCATCGTCAATAATGAGTACCTCAAAATTTTGAAGTGTTTGGTGCAACACAGAATCTAACGCTTTTTGTACGTAAGCGCCGTAATTGTAATTTGTGATGTAAACCGTTATTAGCATAAGTTATACGCGGGTTTTTATCGTTTTTGCAGGAACGCCTCCAACAATTTCGTTTTCAGTTACATTGCTATTAACGACAGCATTACTTCCTACGATAGCTCCTTTCTTAAGAGTTACACCAGGTAGAACGACCACATGAGCTCCGCACCAGCAATCATCTTCTATAACAACGGGAGCATGGTGAAATCCTTGATTCTGAACGTTCGTACCCGCTTCGTGACGGTGCATACTGGTTTGCAGGTAGACAAAACCAGAAATCAACACGTTTTTTCCAACAGTGATACTATCGCCACCATTGAAGATTGAGTATAGTCCAACCCGCGTGCCTTTTCCTATCGTCAATTGAGAGTCGTTACTTGCCAAAACGCGCACGCCTCGATCAATTCGATTATTTCCTTCTAGAAGTATTTTTGCATTTTGATGGGCACGAATTTCAACGTTGCGCCGTAGATATACATTGTCACCTATTTCAACGCTTCCTTTTTGAGTGAGAAGAATGTCGGGCCACGTATCGCATTTAAAGCCATTACCAATTTTGAGGCGTTTTGATCCAAACAATAGTTTAAACCAAAATCCTTTCCATCCTGGACTTTTCGATTTTAAAAAGAGTTTAAATGAGAGTAGCAAAGGCTTTTTTTATTTGAGTTGCGACCAATTTAATCGTTCGAATGCTTTCACATCCTGTACCAATGTTTTTCCAATTACATCTTTAAATGCTCTTGCATCAATCCCGTGATTGGGTCTCAAATATACTAAATTATCGGCGCTTAAAACGGTTCCAGCAGGCAAGTCTTTTGCGGGATAAACCGCGCGTCTAAAAGTAATAAGATGATCGCCTTCGACCGATTGCGGTGCCTTTTCGGGATTCCCCTTCAATCGTTGAATGATGGCAATTTTTTCGTTTAAAGCCAATACTTCGTCACGTGTTAGCGACACTTTGTGGTCTCTGAATTCTTTGCCTTCACGACTATCTGTAAAGTGGAATTCCAAGATTTTTGCTCCCATTGCAACGGCAATTTCCAATGCGTAACTTCCTTCCGTGTGATCGGAATACCCCACGGGCAATCCGGTAGCTTTGTGGAAACTTTCCATTACCGAAAGATGCGCGAAATCAGCAGGAATAGGATACATGGAAGTACATTGAAGAATCGAAAGATATTCAGGGTCTTTGTATTTCTCGTCGCAGGATTGAATGAATTGAACGGCGTCCAACACTTCTTCCATGGTACTCAATCCCGTTGAAAGAATAATTGGTTTTCCAAGTTTCGCAGTGGCTTCCAAAACAGGGTAGGCGGTCATGTCTCCCGAGCCGATTTTGTAAATATCCATGTATTGATCAATCCACGAAAAGTAATCGGGATTCCAAACGGATGCCATGAAACCGACACCAGCCTTCTGACACATTTCTGCCAGTTCAATATAATAGGCATGGTTCAATTCAAATTTCTTGAAATGCTGATTGCGAACTGGATTTTCCACAGGACTAACCAATGAATCTCCCGAGTACAGTTGAAATTTGATGTAATCCACATTGGCTTCAATCGCTAGCTGTGTCAAGCGTTTTGCGTATTCGAAGTCGCCTTCGTGATTCCCACCAATTTCGGCAATCATTAATGGTCCGTTTTTACCTTGCCAATTGCTCATAAGCTTCTTTTATGTCTTTTAATGTGTAGTCAGGATATGCATCTCCCAACAACGTAATGAGTTGTTCTATGTGTTCGAAATCTTCTGCGGTATCTAGTGCTAATTGAATTCCCTGAAGTGATTCGAACTGTGTATTGTAGAAATAGTGCACCTTTCCCCAGTTATTCTCATAAAGTGCTAGTGTCACGTGTTCTTGATACGATTTCGATTTAGAAATGGCCTCCATTTGCGCTTCGTAAAACGCCGTTCGAACCATCTCTATGCTCATTCCTTTTGGGAAAGTGCGGTCTTTCACATTCGAAAGAAAATCATAGTTACCCGTTTTTGCCATGGCCAACATTTCCTGAAAACATTGGAGATCGATAAAAATATTATCACCGTTGACGCGGATGCTATAATCCCAATTCATGGATTTTCCAGCTTCTAGAAATCGTTCAGCTACATTGTCCAGACTACCTCGAAAGCAGTGAATTCCATTTGCAATTGCATACGCTTCGATTGGATCGTCGTGGGATTCGGTGGAAGTGGCCAGAACAATTTGATCTGCAGCAAGCACTTTTCGTAATCGCTGATATGTATGTGTCAATGCTGGGACGCCATGCAGGTCTCGCAGCACTTTTCCGTACAATCGATTAGAGTTGTATCTCGCTATGATGACTGCGCCAATAGTAATCATACCCGCTCGCTAATTTCACGTGCAGGAATTCCTCCAACAATTTTGTTTGCAGCAACGTCGTCTTTGACAACAGCACCTGCCGCAATGACTGCACCATCACCAATAGTGACGCCTTTTAGAATTTTAGCACCCGTACCGATCCAAACGTCATTTCCAATTCGAACGGACGCAGAAACGTTGGGTTGTTGATTGATCAAAGTGCCTTTTGCGATGCTGTGATCACTGTCAACAATATATGCGAATGGAGCAATTAAGCAGTTGTCGCCAATTTCAATGGATTTCGATGCAAAAAAATGAGAATGGTATCCGACCGTGGTGTTCTTTCCTATCTTAATGATTGCGGATGCATTACATGCACAAATTCGAGCTCCTGCTTTGATCATGGCATGATCGTCGATGTGTACATTTTGCGGAAAACGAAAAATATCAACGCCTTTATCGAAATAAACCGAAGCGCCACAAGAGCCCAGTCGTTGCTTTTTTCGCCACAATCGCCGTTTGTTAGCGAAGGTAAATTTGGTATGTTGCTTAAGCTGTGATTTCGTCATAACCAATTTTGTCGAATGCATCAATATACGACCCTTCCGTCAGATTGTAAATAGTTGTACCTTCTAATTCGGCATATTCTTTCAAAAACCAATACGATCTAAAGGCGTAGTAGAATTTCAAAAGTACTTCATGCAATGGTTTTGGACGAAGCGAGTTCTCATAAAAAACAGGCTTCGCGTTGTCCGAGAGCAAGGTGCTATTCATGGATTTTAATTGTTCTGCATAGAAATGCTTTTGCGCCATCATCACCACGTTGTCTTGCGTGACAAAAATTTCAGGAATCCATGAGTGGTCTGCTCCTGCGATGTAACATTTTTTGTACCCAAGGTTGATTCCAATAAGAATCGATGGTCCGAGTACATTGTGTGGTCTCGGACAAGCGTTGTATTTTTTCAAATGCTTTCGGAAGAATGTTGGGTTGCCATCCAAAGGGGTTAGATTAAAGTAGTTGACGGTAATGTTTTTGTTTTGCTGCATATATTTCACCCAATCTGCTGATTTTTTAGCGATGATGGGGACAAACAGATGCAGTGGCCAATCGACCTGTTCTACAAGTATTTGAAAAATTTTCTTTCGGTCATTGTCCCAGCTTTCGTTTTCATCTTTGCGCCAGTATTGCGTTGATACGATGACTTGATAGCGCGGTTTTAACTCTTGGAATTCTTTTGTTGCGGGGAAATAGTTAACTCCCAGGAAATCGCATTTACCAGACAATTTACGTATGGCATCATAATCACCATTCAGCGAAGGTCCGTTGCCCAAGATCATCAAATGGTCGCAGGTTTTCGTTGCTGTTACGTCCGATTTTTTGGAAAGAATCCATATCTTCAGTAGCCCTTCAAATTTTATTTTAAATGATTCATATCCCATCGAAGCGTCCTTAAATTTTTCCTTTGATAAAAAGTCCTTTCAATACATTCCAGCGCACCAGAATAACATAATTCGCTTTGGCCATTTGACCTTTGAATAGAAAACCAAGTGCAATGACGAAGGACGCTCCAAGTTTGAACAAATATTCGATGGCTTTTTTGAATTTTGCGGCACCACCGAAATCTTTGATGCGAATCGCTTCACTTTGTCCGATGATTTTTGACAAGCGAACGATGAAAGACTTTTCCAATCGATATGCGTCGATATAATGTTCCACTTTTAATTCTGGGATATACAAGGTGGTCAACCCTGCTTTTTTTAGCTTATTGAAAACAAATTTCTCGTCGCTTCGAGTGTGCAAATCGACATTAAAACCACCATATTCTTCAAAAAATTCTTTTCGAAAAATCATGTTGCACCCCGCTGGGTATTTTTTATCGAAGGGTTTCCGTTCTTCTCCAAGATCTACTTTTGAGACCAGCCCATCGACATAGGTAGAAATCCATTTCGGTTCGCTTCCCGTGCCGTAGCGTGGAATTACTTTTCCTCCGAAAGAGATGTAGTTGGCGTATTTTGTGTCACTGGCAACTTCGCTGATGATAGAAACATATTCAGGAATGGCAAAACCATCGTCATCAATAAAGCAAACGATATCCCCGGTAGCGTTTTTAATTCCGCAATTCCGTGCATGCGATAAACCTGGATTGGGTTCTAAGACGTACACGACATTTAGATGGGGATTTTCATCTTTAAATTTCAGACAGATTTCCTCCGTTCGGTCGCTCGAATTGTTATTGATCAACACAATTTCAAAAGCTTCTGGTGCAGCTGTTTGGTTCTTCAAGTGATCCAGACATTCCGGTAGAAATTGCTCTCGATTGTAGGTGCAAATAACGACGGAAACTTTCATAGGATCGATGACTAATTGTTGATCGAACAAATATAGTATTAATTCACAAGGAATTTAATTGGATTCCGTGATGAGGAGCATACGCTGTAAATACTAAATTGTCGCTACGACCTCCGCAATCGCTACTTCTAACCCGCTTGGATTCTTACCACCCGCCGTAGCAAATGATGCTTGTCCGCCACCACCTCCCTGGATGTGTTTTGCAGCTGATTTTACCAAATTTCCTGCGTGCAATTCTTTTTCCTTGATAAGATTGTCAGCGACCATCACACTCAATGTGCATTTGCCGTCAGCTTTCCCTCCAATAACACCCACAAAATTGTCTACTTCACCATTCAATTGAAAGAGGATGTCTTTGATGGAACCACCGTCCAAATCAATAATTTCACTCAACAACTGAACGCCATTGCTTTCCTTGATTTTGGCTTTTAGATCGGATTTCACGCGTTTGGCAATATCACGTCGCAATTGTTCAATTTCCTTTTGGAACATTGAATTTTTCGCATTCAAATCGCTTACCGCTTTTACCAGGTCTTTCGGGTTTTTGAGCAATACCGCGATTTCGTCCAATTTCGCCGCTTTATTTTGGTAATACGCTTCTGCCGTTTTTCCTGTAAT
>JBNKGN010000190.1:0-6710 GCA_050289845.1 Crocinitomicaceae bacterium
TTCCGAACGTCTTGATAACCCAGAGGTGAGTCTAATCATCGGAATTGACTTAGCCATCGGATTAATTTATGGTCTCACGGCATTTCTTTTACAGCGAAAAGTGTATTGGTTTTACTTTATTGGAGCATCACTATTCACTCTATTTACGATTCTCACAATGTTTAGCCTGGAAGCGATTTTGAGTAGTATATTCGCGATTATTCCCTTCTTAATTCGTCTTGTCTTCCTATTCTTCGTATTAAGAGACTTGAAAAACATTCTTCGTGCTATGCGTGAGCGACAAACACAGTCTTCTGACAATTCCATCTTAGATCTTTGATGGGACAATTTACCAAAGTATACAGTAGGACTTTCCACCCAGAAGAAACATTCGTTCTTTCTTGGGACAGTGGTTACAAAAATGTGTGTATTTACGATCAAGACCGACTGGTTCGTTCGTGGTCCGAAGCGGGTCAATTTATGAAAGGCGTTTCGTTTCAGGACGAGCACATCGGTAAGATCTTACTCAAATTCACCGAAACCCGACCGTTACAGTTGGAATTGAAAGTTAACGGCAAGAAATACAAACCAAACAAAGATGGCAAACAAACCGTGGATGTTACTGGCGTCATTTCTTTGTTTTACGCGATGGCAGCTTTCACAGGGATCGTCTTTGCTATAGTATTGATCGGACTTGCAATGAGAGGGGCTAATCCAATTGTTGCAGTAACGGCAGGAATTACAGCATTTATTACGTTGATATACATCGCAAGTGCATTGCTAATTTCTAAGAAGTACTATTGGGGCTATTTTCTTGGAACGATTTACATGACATTTTCCACGATATACTACCTGTGGGTTTCATTGACATTTCAGAACATGGGGCTTTTACAGATACTCTGTATCTTTCGGATTATTGCTTTGATCTATCTGTTCATTTCTATGCGCAAAATAATATTCGCTGCTAAAATGGATACCAACGAAAAGCCTGAAGAACTTTTGGACGAGAAGTTCTAGTGGTTCACTAAGGAAAAGGTCATCCCCATGTATTGAACAATAGGCTCGAATTCTTTCGCAAACTCAACCGTTGTCCAACCTTCGATGGCGATAAACTCTTTCTCGAAACGATAAAATCGAAGAAAATAGTGCTTCTCTTTCGGAAAACCAAAGGCGCGTCCCGACAATTCAACTTTGAAACAGCGCTGTTCTCCGACAAAAACATTTGAGGTCGAAAGCCCTTTTAAAGAGATAAGTCGTTCCTGTAATTTTTGCGCGTACTGTTTGGCGAACCATTCCAGTTGTTTGTTTTTTGCAGCAGGAAAATCCGGATCAGCACGAAAGCTTGATAGTGGAATTCTTGAAATGGCTAAATGATATTCTTTTGGTAGGTAACTGGCGCTGAAAATCTCCCGGGCGTCTTTCCCGCTTTTGGACATTTTTTTATATGCTTCGAAGCGGTATCCTTTGAGTTCAATAGTTTGAAACTCCTTTTTATTCACCTTTGCGGCAACTTCCTGTCCCTTTTCAACGCTTGCATTTGGATCCTCCGAACAACCTAACAACACCCCAAAGGCAACTAAAAAAAAGAAAG
Organism: Crocinitomicaceae bacterium; assembly: GCA_050289845.1. Classification (GTDB taxonomy): domain Bacteria; phylum Bacteroidota; class Bacteroidia; order Flavobacteriales_D; family Crocinitomicaceae; genus UBA4466. Next base: position 1,571 of record JBNKGN010000190.1, read on the forward strand.
ACAATCGCATTAACGCAGGCATTTGAAATAATCGAATGGTTCCAGACAATCGTTGCATTGATAATGCGCTTTGCAAGCAGTACTTCCAAATTGACTAATCAATCGGGTATTTTTTGATTTGCATTGCGGACAAGGAACAACAATTGGCGCAGCGAAAAGCACGCTTTTATCGGGTTCATTTTCTGGAGGAGCAATTCCGTATTCTCTGAGTTTTTTTCTTCCATTCTCTGAAAGCCAATCTGTGGTCCATGCTGGAGAAAGCACCAAATCAACGGTAACATTGGCGACGTGGTGTTCTGCCATTTTTTCGTGAATATCATCTTCGATGCGTTTCATCGCAGGACAACCACTATATGTTGGAGTTATCGTGATTTTACATGTGTCGTCCGTGACTGCGACATCGCGAACAATACCAAGATCCACTACGGTTAATACAGGAACTTCTGGATCAAAAACCTCCTCTAGATATTCCCATATTTTTGCTGCTGTTACCATTCCATTCCAGGATATGCGCGTTGCATGTATTGCAATTCCGCCAAAATGTAACCCAAATGCTCGGTGTGCAATCCTTTTCTTCCACCTTCTTGTTTCCAATCGTTGGTTGGGATCTCCAAGGTTGCTTCTGTCAACACCGCTTTTACGGTTGCCTCCCACTCTTCTTTCAAGCCGTCCATACTTGGCAATACACCCGATTCTGTCAAAGCAATATCTACCGCATCTGTATAGAAAATTTCAGAGGTATAGCGGTACAATTCGTTCAAAGCATCTTGCACGCGTTGGTGCGATTCTTCCGTTCCATCTCCCAGGCGAATCACCCATTCCGAAGAATGTTTCAAGTGGTACTTCGTCTCTTTTAAGGACTTTTCGGCGATTGCAGCAAGCGTCGCATCAGAAGATTTGGTCAAACGTTCAAACAAGGGTTTACGGTAGGCATCAAAAAAGAACTGGCGCATCATGGTTGCACCGAAATCGCCGTTGGGTCGTTCTACCAACAAGAGGTTTTTATAATCTTTGTCAAAACGGAGAAAAGCAAGATCGTCTTCGTTCCGACCTTTTCCTTCTACTTTGCCAGCATACTCGAAAATATTGGTCGCTTGTCCGATCAAATCCAAAGCAAGATTGGTCATGGCGATATCTTCTTCGAGAATAGGACCGTGCCCACACCATTCAGACAAACGGTGTCCCAAAATCAAGCTGTCGTCACCCAGACGCAGTAAATACTCAAAAAGTGCGTTCATTTTTCAAAAATTACATGTGCTCGATTCCGTCTGGAACATCGTAAAAAGTAGGATGACGGTACACCTTACTGTTTGCAGGTTCGTACAAGGCGTCCGCATCACTTGGGTCGGAGGCAAAGACATTGTTGGATGCGACCACCCAAATACTAATTCCTTCCGAGCGTCGTGTATATACGTCACGCGCATTTTCGATTGCCATTGTTTCGTCGGCTGCGCGAAGGCTCCCCACGTGTTTGTGACTCAATCCCTGTTTGCTTCTGATAAACACCTCCCAAAGAGGCCATTCTTTTGTCGACATAAAATTAGGATGCTTTATTCATTTTACGTTTCGTCGCATAAGCATTGGCTGCTTCGCGAACCCATAGCCCGTCTTCTTTAGCTTTCCGACGTGCATCAATTCTATCTTTATTGCAAGGTCCATTTCCTTTCACGACTTGCCAGAACTCGTCCCAGTTAATCGCTCCAAAATCGTACCCGCCTTTTTCTTCATTCCATTTCAAATCTGGATCTGGAATCGTCAAACCAATTGCCTCTGCCTGAGGAACGGTGATATCGACCATCATTTGGCGCAATTCATCGTTCGTATTGCGTTTGATTTTCCAATCCATTGATTGTTTTGTATGCTTCGAATCAGCATCGTTGGGACCGAACATCATTAAAGCTGGCCACCAAAAACGATTCAACGCATCTTGCGCCATTGCCTTTTGTTCAGGGGTTCCTGCGGCTAACTTCATCATAATTTCATATCCCTGGCGCTGGTGAAACGACTCCTCCTTGCATACACGTACCATCGCTCTCGCATAAGGTCCGTACGAACAACGGCAAAGAGGCACTTGATTCATAATAGCAGCACCATCAACGAGCCAACCAACGGCTCCCATATCCGCCCAGGTCAATGTTGGATAATTAAAAATGGACGAATATTTCGCTTTTCCTGAGTGCAAATCGTCAATGGTATCTTCCCGATCAGCCCCCAACGTTTCCACGGCACTATATAAATACAAACCGTGTCCCGCTTCGTCTTGTACTTTCGCTAGCAAAACGGCTTTTCTTCGAAGATTTGGAGCGCGTGTGATCCAATTTCCTTCTGGAAGCATCCCAACAACCTCAGAGTGTGCATGCTGTGAAATTTGACGAATCAATGTTTGACGGTAATTATCCGGCATCCAATCCTTCGGTTCAATTTTAATATCGTTGTCGATTTTTTCCTGGAACTTGCGCTCAAGCGCCGCAATATCTAATTCTTTCATAATGCTCGTTTCTCTTCACAAATTTACGAAATCAGAACGACTTTCTCTATTTATTGAAGGATTTACTCTTCTGTTCTGATCCACAGCCTGTTTGCATTTACCGATACACAAACTAAGAAAAATGAGTACTTTTGCCTGCAAAGTTCGATTTACGCATGAAACCAACATTTCATTCACTAAATATCAAAGAAATTTGTAGAGAAACGGAAGATGCAGTATCCATTGCTTTTGACGTTCCAGCTTCTTTGAAAGAGGCCTACACTTATCTTCCTGGTCAATACCTTACTTTAAAAGCGATGATTTCCGATCAGGATGTGCGACGCTCTTATTCGCTTTGTTCTGCACCGTACGAATCCGAGTGGCGCGTGGCGGTAAAAGAAGTTCCTGGTGGATTGTTTTCCACTTTTGCAAATAGAGAGTTGAAAGCAGGTATGTCTCTTGAGGTAATGACACCCACTGGGAATTTCGTTTTAAAAACGGACAAAGCAGCGGCCAAAAGTTACGCACTATTCGCTGCTGGAAGTGGGATTACGCCGATTCTATCAATTGCGAAAACAGCACTTCAAGAAGAACCTGAAAGCGATGTTACGTTGTTCTACGGTAACAAAGGGTTTGCTTCCATCATCTTCAGAGAGGAAATCGAAGCCTTGAAAAACCAATACATGGATCGCTTGCGTGTGATTCACATTCTTTCGAGAGAAAGTGTTGGAAACCAAATTCAAAAAGGACGTATTGATGCCAAGAAGGTAGATCAATTGTACACCGCATTCTTACAACATACCACCATCGACGAAGTTTTTGTCTGCGGTCCAGAGCAAATGATTTTGGATGTAAAAGATGTGATGCTTGCCAAAGGAATGGACGAAAAGAAAGTGCATTTTGAGCTCTTCACCTCTCCGACGGCAAAGGCACAGCCAATTGCGAAACCGACCAATTCTCCGAAAGTGGAATCAAACGTTACTATTATTATTGACGACGAAGAAATTCCATTGCACTTATCCTCTAGCGGAGCAACGATTTTGGATGCTGGGCATGCTGCTGGTGGCGACCTTCCATTTGCCTGTAAAGGCGGTGTTTGTTGTACGTGTAAAGCTAAAATCCTTGAAGGGACTGCGGTTATGGACGTCAATTACGCTTTGGAACCCGATGAAGTGGAAGCAGGCTATATTTTGACCTGTCAGGCACATCCAACAAGCGACAAATTGGTCGTTTCTTTTGACGATTAAACACTATATACAGCTATGGCATTTTTAAAAAAACTTTTTGGTAAAACCAATAAGAGCACACCGAGAGGTTTCTCGCTCGTTACCATTCAGGCAATTGACAAACTTTCCGCAGATACGGTAAAAGTCACCTTAGATGTCCCTCAAGATGGGAGTTTCGACTTCATTCCAGGACAATACCTGAATTTCTCCATTCAGATCAATAACAAGGAAGAGCGAAGATCGTATTCCATTTGTAGCGGTGCTGGAGAACCTTTGGCAATCGCCGTTAAGGAAGTGGAAAAAGGACTTGTTTCAACCTGGTTTAATCGTGAAGCTAGCGTTGGAACGGAAGTATTGGTTTCGGCTCCTGAAGGCAATTTCACGAAACCCGAAACGGCAAAAAACTGTGTAGCAATTGCTGCAGGAAGTGGAATTACACCGATCATGTCGATTGCAAAACAACTGGAAGGCAATGGATCACTTCGTTTGTATTACGGAAATAAAACCGCCGCTGACATTTTGTTCAAGAGCGAAATCGACGCATTGCAATCCACTTCGCCCATTTACTTTTTAAGTAAAGAAGACAATGATCAATTCGAAAAAGGACGGATTACCAAAGAGATTTTCATCGCAGAAATCAAACGCGATTTGAGTATTTTGAAGTCGGATGCCTTTTTCCTCTGCGGTCCAGAGGCACTGATTTTTGACATTCGCGAAGCATTGGAAATGTTTGGTGTCGCGAAGGAAAAAGTATTCTTCGAGTTGTTCACACCACCTACAAACGTGGAAACTACATCGGATGCAGCAGACTCAAACTTTTCTGGGTCAAGCAAGATTACTGTGATCATCGATGGCGAAGAAGAAACGTTCACGATTGATGCGAAAAAGACGATTTTAGAAGGAGCACTGAGTAATTCGCTCGACGCACCTTACTCATGTCGCGGTGGCGTTTGCAGTACTTGTAAAGCAAAAATCACCAACGGAACCGTTAAAATGAATATCAATTACTCATTAACGGACAAAGAAGTGGAAGAAGGTCTTGTTCTAACGTGTCAATCGCATCCAACATCAAGCGAGATTACCATCAATTATGACAAAGTCTAGAACCATTGTCATCACCGGTGCTAGTCGTGGCATTGGTAACGAACTTGTGAAACTTCTCGCAAAGGATCCTTCCTACTTCATTTTGGCGCTTTCTAGAAATGTCACTAAGATGCAAGAGGATTTTGCCGGCTGGTCCAATGTGCGTTGTGCTGCTTTGGATTTAAACACAGAGAATGTGCGTGAACAATGCGAAGCACTTTTTTCCGAACTGGATACAATATCGATTTTGATCAATAACGCAGGACTTCTTGTGAACAAACCATTTATGCAGTTGACCCGAGAAGATTTGAAGTCTTGCTACGATGTTAATATTCTATCGGTAATAGAAACAGTTCAAGCTGCC
>JBNKGN010000191.1:0-6669 GCA_050289845.1 Crocinitomicaceae bacterium
GAATGAGTAAGTGTTTCATAAGTAGTTTTATTGAGCCAACAAATTACAGATTTTCGGCGAAGAAATTGAGGAAACGGGATGATTGGTTGAAAATAGCGATAAATGGATTATAATGAAGCCTCTTCCGTACCACTAGAAGCTCCGATAAGTCGATTCAATTCGGAGAATTCATTTTTCGTTAAGGGGCGGTATTCGCCTTTTTGCAAGTTTCCAAGAGTGATGTTCATGATGCGAATTCGTTTCAATTTCTTGACGCGATAGCCACAATATTCGCACATGCGTCGGATCTGGCGATTCAATCCCTGGGTGAGCACAATCCGAAAACATTTGCCATCGATCATTTCCACTTCACACTTGCGGGTTACCGTGTCTAAAATCGGAATTCCGTTGCGCATTTTGTGCAGAAAATCAGGTGTGATAATTTTATCTACCACGACGATGTACTCTTTTTCGTGATTGTTGCGTGCTCGAAGAATTTTGTTTACGATATCACCGTCATTCGTTAAGAGAATCAATCCTTCACTGGGTTTGTCCAAGCGTCCAATCGGGAAGATGCGCTCCGGATAGTTGAGGTAGGTGATGATGTTTTTCTTCACGGTTGTATTGGTCGTACATTCGATGCCAATAGGTTTGTTAAACGCAAGATAAATGAGCGATTCTGTTTCGGTGATGACCTTACCGTCCACCGTGATTACATCATTTTCGGCGACTTGTGTCCCCAATTCTACGGGATTTCCGTTGAGTTTGACGCGTCCTTCTGAAATCAAAGCATCCGCAGCACGACGCGAGCAAAAACCAGATGCAGCAATGGCTTTATTCAGTCGCATGAACGTTATTATTTATGGATGTTTGCATTCTTGGATACTTTTCTTCGTTTTTAGATGGGCAAAGCTACGAAAAAATCACGCTTTTATTTTTCAACACTGGTATCAGATATCCATCTTTTCACTTACATTCACAACAATCAATTTAACGTCTTTAAAAATGAAAAGAACACTATTTATGATGGGGGCTGCCGTTGGACTTGTAACTCTCATGTCTTCAACAAATGCGGTTTCCAGTGAAGTAAGTCTCGCAGACAAAGGAATTCCTGTAACAGTCGATGCGCCTGAAGGTGCGGTTATCGAAGAAGGAGTCGGAAATGGCTTTGAAATGGATGGCGTAATCACTCATTGTTGGGAAATCAACAAAGGAGAATTTAGTCTTGAAGTAAGCATGGATGACGAAGAAATGTGGCAGGAGAAATCAGAATATTTGAGCGATTCAAAAGAGTTCGCTGAAATGGATGAAGATTTTGTCGAATTCGTCGTGGAGGAAGAAAATGGATTTATTTGTTCGTACAACTATGAAGGTGAAATCGAATACGATTTCTATTTTATTATGGTGAAGGACAACCAAGCAATCGAATTCGCTCCTGGTTTGGGTCTTTCTGACTACGGACTAGAAAATATTCGTTCGCTTTACAATACGGCAAAATCAGCAAAATAAGTAATTACCTTACTACGTAAAATCCCGATGCGCTTATCTTATTTGATGAGAGGTCGGGATTTTTTTTGTCTTAAATCGTCAATACGCCATAGCCCAAGTGATTTTTGACGGTATTCTTTTTCATACCCTGGAGTGGTATTTTCTGTTATTAACAGTACGGGGGAAGGAAAATGAAATGGAGCTCTTCGAAAATTGATTGGTCGCCAGTCTCCTGTAGTAATATCAAAGTTTCTCGTAAATTTCTCGAAAGTGGTCATGAGCACATACGTAGCCCCCGATTCGTAAATCTGACGAAGGGAGGTTTCAATATCACGAAATGAAAAATGAACGAAACAGTCTCGTACGAGAATTAGATCGCTTTTCGGTAGGGGATCTTTCGTGATGTCCAGGTTTAAAAAGTGCGTATTTTCATTTTCGTAGTGTTCGTTTCCTGTTACAATTGCTTCCACAATATCCGCACCGAAGTACGTGCAGTTCGTTCGATCAACATGTTGCATCCAATGATAATCACCACAAGGAATATCCAACAGCGTAGTGATTTTATAGTGAACTATGATTTTCTCAAGTCCTTTAATTACATTTTGCGAAAGCGCTAAGTTTGAGCCCTGTCCAGAAACACTTTCGTCGCTTCCCCATCCGTTTTGTTCGTGGATCGAACTAAAAATAGTCTCGATTGATTTGCCTCGATGACTCGTTTTCCTCGCTTGATACGATCGCATCATTCGATAGTCCAATATCCAATTAGGAATCCACTTTTTCCAGAGATTCGCCATAATTCATCTCGTTTTAAATCGGGAAAATAGAGAAAAGGTCGAAATACTGTACCTTCGTGACCGATAAGTTATCAGTAAAGGCCACTTTTATGGACAAAAGCAGACTAGACGATAAGCAATTTGATGCACTGTATCCCAAACGGATTCAGAAGCATTCGTTCATTCATTGGACGCCAATGGAAATTATGGAAACGACGATTGATTGGCTAAAGTTAAATCAGAATTCTCGCGTTCTGGATATCGGTTCTGGAGTTGGGAAATTTTGTCTGCTCGGAGCGATGCGTTCTAAAGCGCAATTTACAGGAGTCGAAAAACGCGGAGATCTTGTAGAGATCGCTGAAAAAGTGAAAAATCAATTGCAATTGGAGAACGTAACATTTAGGAACGATGATATCGTAAACGTACCGTTTGAAGACTACACCGCGTTTTATTATTACAATCCTTTTTGTGAGTATATCGCCGAATTTGATCGGGTAGACGATACAATTACGTACGATCCAGATACCTACCGTTATTACGAAGATTATGTGATCGATCAGCTGGATTTGTTGCCTGTAAAAACACGTGTCGTGACGTATTGCTCTGGGACTTTCCCCTTGCCAGCGTCCTACGAAATGCGTGATTTGCTTTATGACGGTAAATTGGCTCTTTGGGTGAAAACGTTGTAATTTCGATTCCTCTCGGAACTTATTGGCAACCTTCTAACGAAATTATTTCGGCATAGATTCTCGCTTTTGCATTGTATTCTAATTCGGCCCAACCAATTACCTTGATTTCATCGGAAAATTCAATTTTATCGGTGTTTACCCCGTTTTCGAGTAAGAATTTTTTGAAATCTTGCATGCGCTTTTCTGCGATTCGATCACGCTCATCAGGATGTTTTGTTTGCGAAAATTTTAGGCAGATATCAGGATAATTTTCGAGCATTTTTAGAAACAATTCTATTTCAAAATTTTCAAATTCACGGGTTTCGTTTAACGTGTAATATGCGCTGTTGTCAAACTTGTCTGTGCGTATATTTGTCAATGTCGTTTCTATTGAAAAAGCCTGAATTCGCAGTGAATCATCAGGGGTGTGCAGCACAAAATATTCTGGAGACCATGCGTTTTGATTTGACGTCGAACCGCGAATTTCCAGTGTGTAAGTCAGGTCCCACTGAAAGCGCGTCTCGAACCAAAAATAGCCTGTTTCGTCAATTGTGACAGGAATGAATGTGTCGATTTCGTTGTGAAGTACGACTTCGAAACCTTCTTTTAGATCGCGTTCATTTAAAGTGATGCTCCCTTCGATAGTTACGCTATATTCTTGTGCATACATCGAATTTACACAAAGCAACAAGAAGATTACTCCTAGAATTTTTAATTGCATGTTTAATGTTAAGAATTAATGCTGAAAATACGCACTCAAAGCTCGATTCTTTTTGAGAATACAAGGAGGCTGTTGATTCGAAGTGCTTGTGATTCGCATGTTTAATTCTCAATTCAAGCAGTGGTTCAATTGGATTGCGTATCTTTGTCGCGATACAAGTCTATGAAATTTAACAATCTCGGATTAAATGATCCGATTCTCAAGGCACTAAGTGAGAAAGGTTACGAAGTGCCGACCCCGATTCAGCAACAAGCGATTCCAATTTTATTAAAGCGAAGAGATTTGCTGGGATGCGCACAAACGGGTACTGGAAAAACAGCAGCTTTTGCTATTCCTATTATTCAACTTCTTATGGAAGATGGAGATGATAAGGGCAAACGACAAATCAAAGCATTGGTGGTAACGCCAACGCGTGAACTGGCACTGCAAATTGAAGAAAACTTCAAAGCCTATTCCAAGCACACTTCGTTGCGAACTACCGTCATCTTTGGTGGCGTGAAACAAGGCAGTCAAACCAACGCATTGCGTGGTGGCGTCGATATTTTGGTGGCGACTCCTGGTCGTTTACTCGATTTAATGAGTCAAGGATATATTACCTTGAAGCATATCAAGTATTTCGTTCTTGATGAAGCCGATCAAATGTTGGACATGGGATTCATCCATGACATTAAAAAATTACTAGAGAAACTTCCAGCGCAACGTCAATCTTTGTTTTTCTCTGCAACGATGCCTAAGAACATCGTCGAGTTATCTCAACGGATTTTAGACAATCACGAAAGTGTTTCGATTGAACCAGAGAAAACGACTGCGGAACGGGTAGATCAAGCGATTTACTACGTAGCTAAAAAGGACAAACCGAAGTTATTGGCGCATTTGATTGAAGAAAAAAATCCGGAATCAACTTTGGTGTTCTCAAGAACGAAGCACGGAGCCGATAAAATTGTTCGTGGTTTGCAAAAAGCGAATATTAAAGGTGCTGCGATCCATGGTAATAAAACGCAAAATGCCCGTCAAAAGGCTTTGGGTGATTTTAAAGATGGCAAATTAAAGGTCCTTGTGGCGACGGACATTGCTGCACGTGGAATTGATGTTTCTCAGTTAGAAATGGTGATTAATTACGATTTACCAAATGTAGCCGAAACGTATGTTCACCGCATTGGTAGAACTGGTCGCGCTTCCGCAAGTGGCGTTGCGATATCTTTTTGCGATATTGATGAGAAAGCGTATTTGAAGGATATTCAAAAATTGATTAAGCAAGAATTGGATGTGGTGAATGATCACCCTTTTCCGGATGATGGTACTCAAATTCCAACGAAAACGAAGGGAGGAGGAAATAAACCACCGCGATCAAACAATCGTCCGAGCAATAGCAATCAACGCCGCAATAGTTCAGGGGGAAATAATCGCAATCAAAACCGCAGAAGAAAGGAGAATTAATTTTTTGGCATAGTAGTTGAATGTACGGTTGTAGAAACATTTAAAATAAGACCGTTATGAATAAGCTAGTAAAACCATTCGTATTGTTCTTCGCAGTAGCCATTTCCTCTGGAGCATTTGCACAGCAAGGAGAGCCAGGAAGACAAATTAAGAAACAAGTTGGTGCACGCGATGTGAAAGCGCACAGCTTAGTCGATCCGAAAGTGGACCAACATCCAGGAAGAGTAGGGAAGGCAAATGTCAAAAAAGTAAAACACGATGCGATTCGCAAAAAAGGAGTGAAATCCGTTCGCGTCGCAAGATAAGAGCATACAAGCAAAATACACAAAGGGCTTCGAAGTAATTCGGGGCCTTTTGTGGTTTTACACACAAGGAGTCTGTTGTTACATCCTGCAATTAGGCGGGATTCTCCTCATTATGTCGCTATGGCACCCAAGGATCACTTATGCCTTTCCATGTTGTTATTTTTTATGAATAATCGCGAGGATATGCCTTTCTGCCAGAAGCTAAAAGGCTAAAATGAAATTTCGTTTCGCGCGCGCCCCGAAATGCCTTGTATCTTCTATCAGAAAGACGAGGTGTAGGGCGAAATCATAAAAAAATAACAACATGAAAAAGTATGAACAATTTTGTGAATCGGATCGAAATCAAGCGATGCAAAGACAATTGGAAGCCCTTCGAATCTTTCAGTATTTACTTCGAAATAATACGCAACTTAACAGTCTTTATCAAAACAAAGCTGGCGAAATTGCTGAAGGTCTTCAACCGTGGATTGACGCTCTGGAGATCCAACTAGAAGAATGAAAAAAGTCACTCGTATTCAATCGCGAAGAGAACCGTTTTATTGATGGTCCTTTTCGCATGATTCTGCTGTAGTTTCCAATCTCCAATTGAAGTAAAATCGTTGTTATGACAGGCGCTTCTCAATAATTGCATCTACTACTTCCGGATTGAGTAACGTCGAGATATCCCCCAAATTATCCATCTCGTTGCAAGCAATTTTCCGAAGAATACGACGCATTATTTTCCCTGAACGCGTTTTCGGTAAGCCTTCCGTAAATTGTATTTTGTCCAATTTCGCAATCGGTCCTATGTGCTCGGTAATGATCTGATTGATTTCCTTTTTCAAATTTTCGTGATCGCGACTTTCGCCCGTTTCTTTGAGCGTAATAAATCCATATAACGCCGAACCTTTAATGTCGTGTGGAAATCCAACAATTGCGGACTCTGCCACGGCTGGATGTTCATTAATCGCATCTTCAATAGGCGCGGTTCCCAGGTTGTGACCAGAAACGATGATGACATCGTCCACCCGTCCTGTGATTCGGTAATAGCCGACTTCGTCCCGAATGGCTCCGTCTCCAGTAAAATACATATTCTTAAACGCAGCGAAGTACGTTTCTCGGTAGCGTTCGTGATTTCCCCAGATTGTCCGAGCGATAGAAGGCCACGGAAATTTAATGCACAATTTGCCGCTAACCTGGTTGCCCTCGATCTCCATTCCTTGATCGTCCAGGAGTACGGGTTGAATTCCTGGCAACGGTAATGTTGCGTAGGTTGGTTTTGTGGGAGTAATGCCTGCAATAGGTGAAATCATAATGCC
>JBNKGN010000192.1:0-6650 GCA_050289845.1 Crocinitomicaceae bacterium
TGGTGTGAATCAAACCCTGGAAGGCATGCAGGAAAAGTTTGGAGCGTTGCGTGTGGCTGATACAGGAATTCGCGAGTGCACAATTATCGGTCAAGGAATCGGAATGGCAATGCGTGGATTGCGTCCAATTGCAGAAATTCAATATCTCGACTATTTACTTTACGCTATTCAAGTATTGTCTGATGATTTGGCTACAGTGCAATACCGAACGAAAGGAGGACAAAAAGCACCTTTGATTATCAGTACGCGTGGACACCGATTGGAAGGTATCTGGCACAGTGGTTCTCCGATGGGGATGATCGTTAATTCGCTGCGTGGAATTCACGTGTGTGTACCACGAAATATGACCAAAGCGGCTGGATTCTACAATACACTGATGGCTGGAGATGAACCTGCATTGGTAATTGAACCCTTGAACGGATATCGAACGAAAGAACTGGTTCCTACGAATATTGGTGAATTTAGAGAACCATTGGGAATTCCGGAAGTATTCATCGAAGGAAGCGATCTTACCTTAGTTTCTTACGGTTCGACTTTTAATTTGTGTGAAGTTGCAGTGAAACAATTGGCAGAACTTGGAATTTCCGTGGAGTTGATCGATGTGCAAACACTTTTGCCTTTCGATATTCACCATACCATTGCCGAATCATTGGAAAAAACAAACCGTTTGCTTATCGTTGACGAAGACGTTAGTAGTGGTGCCGTTGCCTACATTCTTGACAAAATTCTTGTGGAACAGAAAGGTTATTATTTCCTTGATTCAGCACCAGAAACGTTGACAGCTAAAGATCACCGACCAGCATACGGTTCTGACGGAGACTACTTCTCAAAACCAAGTATCGAAGATATTGTCGAGAAAGTTTATGCTATGATGCATGAGTCAGATCCAGAGAATTTTCCTGAACTGTATTAGTGACATTGCTTTTTTTACGAGAAGCAGCGTATGTATTTGTCGTCTATGTAATCCAAGTCACAAACAAAGTCGCGAGGTGCATGTATGTTTGTTTCCATAAATACGTCAAACAGATTATATGAATTGGACAGAATATACCGAACGCTTCGATCCTATTATCAATAAAGAATTTCGAGAAGCACCCTACGACAACGTTACCTACGTTGAATATGTGCAACTGAACAAATCGCGTATAAATCGTTGGTTGAAGAAGGCACAATTGTCGGAAGCAACCATTGCAACTATCGAAGCGATTTCGGAGCCACAGCATTGGATTTTAATTACAGAACCGTGGTGTGGAGATGCCGCTCACAACGCACCGATTATTCAAATGATGGCTGCATTGAATCCCAAAATTACGCTTGAAATCGTGCTTCGCGATAGTTCTGATTTGATAGATTCTTACTTAACTAACGGCGGAAAATCTATTCCAAAGTTAATTGTTCGTGACCAGAACGAAAAAGATCTTTTCACCTGGGGACCGCGTCCGATGGACTGTCAAAAATTAGTCAGCGACATGAAAGCGACGGACCTTTCACCACAAGCAAAAAACACGCAGATTCAACTTTGGTACAATTCCAATAAAGGCCAACAACTTCAGGAAGAATTGGTTGCTTTGTTGAAAGGATAACCTGTTGTTATCCCTCATGTCACTCGACTCTTTCGCCATCTACAAAAAAGTTTCGTAGTTGGTCTGCGATATAATGTCAATTTCGGCTTCTGGATAGGCTTTTGTAAATGTTTTGGGAAATCGCACGGTTGATTTTTCGTTCCATTTGAATTCAAAGGCAGCCAATTTGTCCCCTTTCTCTTCGATCAAATCGACTTCTTGTTGTTGCGTTGTTCTCCAGAAATAGGGCGTTAAACGCGCATTGGCGTAGTGCATCTTCTTTCGCCGTTCCGACATGAGGTAGTTTTCCCACAACGCACCAATATCTGTTCGATTCTGAATGGGCGTGAAATTGCCAATAATTGCGTTTCGAATACCGCAATCGAAAAAGTAAATTTTCTTGCTCTTTTTTAATTCGTTTCGGACATTGCGACTGAAAGAATTGACCATAAAAATCACAAACGTTTGCTCGAAAAGCTGTACGTACTTTTCAACGGTTCCCTTGTCGGCACCGACCAATTGCGCAATCTCATTAAAGGAGACCTCACTACCAATTTGCAAGGCCAGTGCTTTCAAAATCTTCTCTAAAAGCTTAGGACGTTTGACCGTGTCGAGCATGAGGATATCCTTATACAGATAGCTATCCGCGATTAAATTAAGCAATTCCTCTTTGTCGTCTTCGGAAGTTATTATTTCTGGATACGAACCATACACCAAACGTTCCTCCAATTGCCGTTTTTCCTCAACGATACCATGATGCGACACCATTTCCTGAAAGGACACGGGAAACAAGTTAAATTCGAATTTTCTTCCTGTTAATGGTTCGTTCATCTCGTTGGCCATTTCGAAAGAAGAAGACCCTGTGGCGATGACTTGAATGTCTCTCAACTTGTCTGTGATCAATTTCAAAGTCAAACCAATATTCGGAATACGCTGTGCTTCATCGATGAAAAATATTTTGTGGGAGCCGATGTAGTTTTTCAACTGTGTAGAAGTGATTTTCGATAATCTTTCGCGAACATCTGGCTCATCACCGCTCACGTGAAAAACAGACTCCGAACGTGTTTCCATCAAATATTCCAATAACGTAGTTTTTCCCACTTGACGGGCACCAAACAACAAAATAGCCTTCCCTTTAAAAAGCCTTTTTTCAATGTTTTTTATCGTAATTCTAGCAATCATTCTATCTAAAATATAAGACAATTTTCGATTTAAATCACAAATAAACATAGTATTTTACGATTCCAATCACCAAAAAACATAATAATTTTCGATTTAAATCACTAAAAAACATAATTATTTTCGATTTGAATCACTAAAAAACATGTTTTACTTCGATTTTTGTTCAATTATGGCACGTATTTGTGGCTAAAACTGCAAATCAGAGACAAAAAACATATCAAAACGGGGCGAGAAGGTTGTTTGTACCATTCTGATATAAAATTGACTCCACGAAACCCAAATGGCAGCCTTCAGGAACATCTGCAAGAAATTCATCAACTTGTGATCAATAGTGGGTACTTCTACGACTCAGCTTCACTACCGCTACCACGAAGATCATTGAAATGAAATTGGGATGTGAGCGCAATGTACTGCTGCGTATAGCGTCCATCTTCATCACGTACGGAAAGGTTCGAAGAACTCCTTTCGCTTCGAAAGTGACGAAAACAAAGGATACAGCGCTTCGGTATTGCATTTTGTTTGCCGTAAATAACGACTTCCTCGGTACAAAAAAGTGCCTTTTCTTCTGCCTTTTCCAACCAATCTGACTGAGTATCCATGGGGACGATGACCCAAAATGCACCTTGCGCTGACAATAAGGACTTCACGTGCTGCAACATCTCACCTACAGGCAACGCAGCTTCGTGTCGGGCTTGCGCCTTTCTCAAATCCACATTTTCCAGTCGCGATTGATAATACGGCGGGTTAGACACAATGCAATCAAAAAGATTGTTCGATTGGAACTTTAAAAAATCGACACAATGCACCGCGCACCGATCCGACCAATCGGAAACCGTAAAATTGGCTTGACATTCCTTGGCAGAAGGCGGATCAATTTCAACAGCGTCAACGTGAGCGTCCTTGTACTTTTGCGCCATCATCAAAGAAAGGACACCTGTACCGGCACCGATATCGAGAATTTTGGTTGGATTCGTATGAAAGGCAATTGCACCTAAAAGCATAGCATCTGTGCCAACTTTCATAGCGCTCTCGCTTTGTGTAATCGCGAATTGTTTGAATCGAAAAACGGACATTAGCCCTCCAAATAGAGTTCGATCAGTCCTTCGGGGGTTGTAAC
The DNA here is from genome assembly GCA_050289845.1 of Crocinitomicaceae bacterium. Classification (GTDB taxonomy): domain Bacteria; phylum Bacteroidota; class Bacteroidia; order Flavobacteriales_D; family Crocinitomicaceae; genus UBA4466. Next base: position 3,862 of record JBNKGN010000192.1, read on the forward strand.
GTGTAACTCCTTTTTCTTACGATCGACTTTTTGTACAGTACCATCTAACAACGGAATTAGTACTTCTTTGTCTTCGTTCATTACTTGTAACAAAGGATTCACTTTGAAATCGACCACTTGCTCTAATTGACCGACATAACCATAACGGGCATCCATCACTTTAAAATCGACCACTTCATGATCGTAAAAGTGAATCCCGTCTAATTCAGGAAGAATTTGGTCTGGAAGGTACACTGGTTTTCGCAATAACTTCCGTGCAACCGATTCGTCATCAACACCTTCGAACTTTACAGCTGCGAAGCCTTTGTTCTTTAATTTGATAGACGTAATAAAAAATGGGGTAAGGTGATCGTTAAGATCGATAAAAACCGCATCAAGTGTGCGATAATCTTCTGGATTGGTCACATCCAAAAACAGCGAAACTTCACCTTTAAATCCGTGAAGTTTCGCTACATATCCTAAATGAAAGCAATCTGCTTTGTTCATTTTAAAGACATCTTACAAGCCAGGCTTGAAATTACTCAGCATCTTTTGTTTCCTCTGTTGCTTCTGCTTCTGGAGCTGCTTCCGCTGCTGGAGCCTCTTCAGTCGCTTCCGCTGCTGGAGCTTCCTCAGTTGCTTCTGCTGCTGGAGTAGCTTCTTCCGTTGCTTCTGCTGCTGGTGCTTCCTCTACCTCTGGCGTGTTTTTCGCTTCGATTTCAGCTGCACGTGCTGCACTAACTTCTGCTTCTGCTTTCAACTTGTCTGCTTTCGCTTTTTCTGCTGCTTTTGAAAGCGTGTCTTTTTTAGACGTCACTTTTCCTTCTTTGTCTTCCAACCACTTGCTGAATTTTTCTTCAACTTGCTCTGCTGTCAACGCACCTTTAGCGATTCCTTTGATTAAGTGATTCTTGTAAAGAACTCCTTTGTAAGAAAGAATAGCACGTGCAGTGTCTGTCATTTCAGCACCTTCTTGCACCCAGTACAATGTACGATCGAAATCGATATCAATTGTTGCAGGATTTGTGTTTGGATTGTACGTTCCTAACTTCTCGATGAAACGTCCATCTCTTTTTGCTCTGCTGTCCGCAGATACGATGTGGTAAAATGCTTTTCCTTTTTTACCGTGTCTTTGCAATCTAATTCGAGTTGCCATAGTTATTTATTGTTTTGGAGTACGAAACTCCGATTCATAATAATCCGCCTACGCGAGACGGGCCCTTTCTTCTCTTTCCATCCGAAAGTGGAGCGCAAAGATAGGTGTTTTATCTATAACTCACATGCAAATCTATCTAAAATATGCCCCAGATTTACAAGGTTTTACCTCCACTTCGCAATTCATCCATAGGAAACGAAGCCACTTTGATAAAAGAAAACGTTCCAATTGCGCCTTCATCCTCCAGAAAATAGGCCTCCGAAAGAATGGCACTACGATAAAAAACGGGATAGCGACGCTGGGAAATTTTCAGTCCCTACTAGGGGAGTTATCGGCGTAATTTCCTTAAAAAAAGCATGAAACAATTCATATCAACTATTTACGATCATTGCTACCAACGCAAAGAAGTGTCACAAAAGCAACAGTTGTTTGCCCTAATGCTTCTCGTTTGTATGATGACGGCGCCGTTACTCGTGCTTAGCGTTCTCCTGTAATTGCGTATTTCTACAATTAAGGGCGGTAGAAATTAAATCTCTTTTTATCTTCATCGAATGAAAATGAGATTTATAGGAACCTTTTTGTTCTCCTTCCCCCTACTTATTATTGGCAATAGTCTTTTTGCACAAGAATACCCCAACGCTTCGGAATTGCAATTACGCACAATCATGAAAGGCGATGATTTTATCGGTCATTTGCCTGAAAATCTTCACTGGAGTCTCGATGGAACCCATCTTCTCTTTGATTGGAATCCTGAAGGAACTCCCGGAGATTCTCCTTATGCGTACAACCTAAAATCGAACGAAACTGAATTGCTCACACCCGAATTCTACGCGACCAATGGTGATTTTTATGGGGAATCTTTTGACGACGATTATTTCTTTGAAAACGACGGTGGACTGTATCGATTCAATAAAAAGGCAGGCAGTAGCACCTTGTGTTATAAGAGTGCATCAGGTGTTTCCAATATTCAACAATGGCCGAACGTCGATTACGTCTACTTTGAGGAAAACAACGAACTTCGTGCCTACTGCAAAAAAGACAAGTGCATTCAAACGGTCTTCCTATTTAAAGAAGGAAACAAGCCTGAAGGGAACAAGCCACAAGATATTTTGACGCGTGAAGAAGCACAATTGTTTCAGTTCATACGAGACGAAAAGACAAAATCTGACTGGCGAAAAACGCAACGATCAACATGGCATAAGAGTATCCCTTCCTACTTTCGAGGTACAGAATCGGTTACCAACGTGCAAGTGTCTCCCGATGGTCAGTATCTCACTTTTCGACTTTACACAGCGCCCCAAAATCCAGCTACGCACGTAGATCACCACATTTCAATGGATGGACACACTTATTCCCGTGAGGCACGATCAAAGGTGCACGACAACGACCCGAACAATCGTCTTGCGATCTACGATTTTAAAAATGATTCGCTTTATTTCGTCGATTTCTCCAAACTGACCGATATTAGAAAAAAGCCAGAATATTTAAAAATATACGGAGCTACTTCTTCGGCATACGACAAGGATCGGGCGATTATCATGCACTCATTGGTATTTTCAGAAAGCACGGGGAACACTCTTTTCGAAATTAAAAGTTACGACAACAAAGATCGTTGGATTGTTTCTTTGGACCTCGCAGCGGGTACCATCACCGA
>JBNKGN010000193.1:0-6609 GCA_050289845.1 Crocinitomicaceae bacterium
CGTTGGATTCAAATACAGTTGCTGAAACGCATTTCAACGGCTTTTTTTCCTTTTTTTCGAAATCGATAATACCTGATTGTAAATCATTGACCACAAAAGAGGTCGCTACAGTCAACCAGATTTCATCTTGAATGAAATTCGCGGTTTTGCCATACGAAAATCGATTTTCAGGAATGCCAATGGCGATTTTCTTACCGTAAATTGATTTTAATTTCGCGCCTTCAGCCGTAAGTTGTTTGTTGTTGATCCATCGCGGCTTAAAACCTCTTTTTGAATAGAAATTTTTGACAAAGCTGTGCGCTTGATCGGGAATTCCAATAGAGCGTAAATAATCCGCAGTAATGGCTTTTCGAATCTTTTGATCGATGGGAATGTTTTGATGTTCAAATGATTGAATTTCCTCTTTTGATTTTTGAGGATCCGAACAGCCGAAAATGAAAGCTGTAAGTAGTAGAAGTAGTACAAATCGATTCATAGTAAGTCCTCGGAATTCGTTACATTCGTCTTAGTAAAGAAGCAAATAATAATTAGTCGCCCGAAGGTATTCAAATTTTATGGACATAAACATCTTGACGATCATATTAATTGTAACAGTGAGCATATCCTTGGTTGCATTGAACAAACCTGAATTGATGGGACGTTATATGTTAATTCCTTACGAGGTAAAACACCACAATCGCTTCGATCGAATGATAACACACATTTTTCTGCATGCAGATATTGGTCATTTGGCTTTCAACATGATTTCCCTTTATTTCCTTGGAAATATGTTTTTAAATCAGGAGGGAGGACCATACCTAAATCAAAGTTCAAGCGAAGTTTTCTGGATAAATGGAGGACTGATTGATACGTACGGAGCGCTCAAGGGGCAAATTCACTTTTTTATCTTGTATTTCGCTGGTGGATTGGCGGCGGCGGCTATTCCGTACTTCAGACATCAGGACAATCCGCATTATAAGTCGCTTGGTGCTTCAGGTGCGGTCTCTGCGGTCATTTTTGCGGCCATATTATGGAATCCTACGATGGAATTGAGTTTACTTTTTATTCCGATTCCCATAAAAGCATGGTTATTTGGGATACTCTATTTGGTCGCCGAATACTATATGGACAAACGTGGAGGAACACGAGTTGCTCATGATGCGCATATTGGAGGGGCATTGTTTGGGATACTTTACGTATTAATTATTAATATTGATAAAGGGAAGGAATTCTTACACGCGATTTTTGGATAGCATGCTGTACGTAAACAATAACGGAGATATTTTATCGGCAGATGGGCCTACCATCAGAGCAGGAAACCGCAGTCATCTCTACGGTGATGGCGTTTTTGAAAGTATTCGCGTGATTGGTGGTAAGCCGATTAACATGGAGAACCACATCAAACGGATGTTAGAAGGTGCCAAAAAAATTAAAATGCGTCCGCCAAGCTATTTCGACGTGCATTTCTTTGAAGAGAAAATTTTAGAACTTCTTCAAAAATCAGGAATCACAGAAGGAGGGAAGTGCCGCATTTCTTTGGACAGATGTATCGGAGGTACCTACGCGCCGGAAACCAATGAGGTCACATTTTTCATCGAAGTTTATCCAATGGACACCAATTCATTCAAGTTGAATACACGCGGATTGGAAGTGGATATCTACATGGATCTCAAAAAAGAGAAAACCCCGATTTCGAATTACAAAACCAAAAACGGTTTGATCTACGTCCTCGCTTCTGTTGCGGCAAAGGAAAAGGGATTGGACGATCACCTGATTAGTAATTACAGCGGAGGTATTTTAGAAAGTACATCAGCCAATATTTTTGTGGTTAGTAACGGGGTACTTTATACTCCAGGTTTGGAAGAAGGCTGTTTGGCTGGAACGATGCGTATGCAAGTAATCAATTTGGCAATTACTAACGGTATCAAAGTGTACGAGTGCAATATTTTACCACAAAACTTGTTGGTGGCCGATGAAATCTTCCTGACCAATGCCATTCAGGGGGTGGTATGGGTGAGTGGGTATCGTACCAAACGCTATTTTAGCAATACGGCCCGTAGAATTGTTGAATTGCTCAATGAAAAATGGGCACCAAAAATGTAGTCCATGAAATGCATTGTTTTTATCCTAGTGTTTCTATGTGGAACCTCGCTTTCGAAGGCACAAGATAGCACTGTTGTTTACGATTCCCTTTACGCACAGCAACTTGGAGCAGATGAATATGGAATGCGTTCTTACGTCATGGCATTTTTGAAAACAGGTCCCAATCGCAGTCAGTCCCCAGAAGAAGCACAGCAATTACAAAAAGCCCATCTTGCCAATATTCATCGACTTGCGGAAGAAGGTACGTTGGTGCTAGCTGGGCCCTTCCTGGATGATGGTGATTTGAGAGGTATCTACATTTTTAATGTGGCAACCGTTGATGAAGCGGAAGCTCTGACAGCAACCGATCCTGCGATTCAATCCGGTCGTTTGGTGATGGAATTACATCCGTGGTATGGAAGTGCTGCAGTGATGGAGATTCAAGAAATCCATGATAGGATCGCCAAAATCAAGTTTTAGGTACCGACTTATTTTTGCATTTATTGCCAATTAATATACCATGGTAAATAAATTAATTGTAGTATTACAGAAAATTTATTGGCATGAAAAAAATACTGGCTTTTGCAGGGAGCAATAGTTCCCGTTCCATCAATCATCAATTTATTGAAGCGGCAGCATCGTTATTTGCGGTGGAAGTCGAAATTATCTCATTGCGGGATTACGAAGCTCCTTTATTTGGTGTTGATTTGAAAGAGGCAGAAGGAGTTCCAGCATCCATGACCGCGTTAAGTGAGCGAATGAAAACAGCGGATGGCTATTTTATCAGTATCCCTGAGCACAACGGCTCGATGCCAGCCGTTCTTAAAAACACGTTTGATTGGCTTTCGATGTTGGATCAAAAATTTTTCCACGAGAAACCAACCGTTTTTGTGAGTACATCACCTGGTCCAAGAGGTGGACAAACGGCACTAAAACACGTGTTGGACATAATGCCCTTTCGTGGCGCAGCAATTGTTGGATCTTTCAGTTTGGGAAATTTTCGGGAACACGTGAAAGAAGGGGGATTGGGCGAGGATATCGTGGAGATACTTACGCCAATAATTCGTACATTAGAAACAACTATAACTACAAAAACCGATGAAAGAAATTAAGAAAGAGTATACCAACGGAGAAGTGACAGTCGTATGGCAATCGCATCTTTGCAAGCACGCAGCGGAATGCGTTAAAAATTCTCCAAACGTTTTTCGCCCAAAAGAGCGTCCATGGATAGAACTTTCAGGTGGATCAAGCGATGACATTCGTCAAACAGTTTCGAAATGCCCGTCTGGTGCATTAACCTATTATGATAATACGTCGGAATAGCAATACAAGGATCATCACTTTATTAGATATCTTTTATGCTAAAACGGTTTAATTTAGAGGTTCACTTTAAAAACATTCTAGATGAAAAAATTAATACTTTCCATTGCAGTAGCTTTAGGGACAACATTTGTTTCAACAGCTCAAATTCAAAACTACTCTGTTGGTCAAACGGTAAACGACTTCACCGTAACGGATATTCACGGTAACACGCACCAATTAAGCGCGATTACTGGTTCAGGCCAATGGGTTTTGGTAGATTTCTTTTTCACAACATGTCCCCCGTGTCAAGCCACGGTGCCGATTTTTAGTGAATTGCACCAGAAATACGGATGTAACGCAGGAGATTTGTTTTGTATTTCTATTGATACAGGGGACAGCGATGCGGATGTCGAAGGATTCGAAAATAACTATTCGGTATCAACAGGGTTTAATCCAGCACCAGCCGTTTCTGGAACAGAAGGTGGAGGAAATGCAGTTGTTAGTGATATGGGACCTGCAGCGTACCCAACGTATTGCTTGATCGGTCCTGATATGAAAATGTACAACACAGATATTTGGCCAATTAGCTCTGTATCAGATTTCGAAACAGCATTTACTTCCGCTGGATTTTCTCCTACAGCAATGTCTTGTCCTTTGTCTATTGATGAAGTGACAACTTCTTTGAACGACGCAAAATTATTCCCAAATCCATCGGCAACAGTAACCACTTTGTCTGTTGAATTAGAAACTTCAATGGATGTTTCTGTTCGTATCTACGATATGTTAGGAGCTGAAGTTGCGGCAATGGATTTCACAGGAACAGAAGGAGCGAATGAGTTTGCTTTGTCAACAGAAGGTTTGGCAGATGGTAATTATATCGTTTCGGTTGCACTTGGAGATGTCGCTACAAAACAATTAAATTTGAGTGTGATTCAATAAGTCACACAGAATCATTTTGAAAGCCTTTCACTTGTGTGGAAGGCTTTTTTTATTTTAGCCAAGAATTAAATACGAATCTATGGATACGATAATTACTACGGATGCTTTTGAAGCACAACGAACACCATCGGGAATTCAAATCAAAGAACTTTCGAATTCAGCAAAAAAAATAGGCATCCTCATCACCGTTATGGGAGTGATTATGCTGGGCGTTAGTTATATTCCCTTGCGCGGGTTGACAGCAGATATTATCGTTGATATTTTTGAAGGCGTCTTTTTCTGGGGAGGAATCATTTTGATCCCGCTCGGTATAATCACACTTGTGGTCAAAGGACTTGCCACAAAAGAAACGATAATTGAGTTGAACAGTGAAACACGGACGATGTCGTTGCGCTCGAAAACCATTCCTTTCAGTGAGATTGATGCGTTCGTTGCTGAAGCACACGACGTGATGCGAAAAAAAATAGGCGTACTCTACTACAAAAGTGGTGGAAAGAAGAAAGCCTTTATTGCGGGGACTTTCATCTTGAATGATACCCTTGCTTTAACGCGGTTTGTGGATCAACTGAATGCACTTTTAGTTGAGAACAACGAAACCGAAGCCGATTCGTAGTATGTATCTTTAATTCATGTTGCTGTGTGCTTTTGGATGGGTAATTTTTCAGAGCAATAACGCATGGAACGGATGCTATTTTATTTTTTTTAATTGGAACTAGGGGGGAAGTCTCTTTCAAGTGTCTTTCAAAAAAGAGCATATTGAGAAAAGCTACTTGAAGTGTAAAGAAAATGACAATTGCCAACTACGAAATACTGTTTCGGGAGAATTACGAATCTTTAGCGCGCTACGCCTTTTCTATTTTGAAAAATCAGGAAGAGGCAGAAGATGTAGTACAGCGACTTTTCGTTAAATTCTGGGAGAAGCGAAATGAAATGGAGTCCATTTTAGATCATCGAGCCTATCTTTTTCGATCGGTGTACAATTCCAGCCTAAATCAATTGAAAAGAATGCAGCGATCGCAGGCATTCTCTGGAGATGGAGAAGCAGCAGTTGCCAGCAGTGATGCGGCCAATCACCTCGTTTTGAGTGATGAATTGCAGTCGAAAATCGATCAAGCTGTGACTGGGTTGCCAACCAAATGTCAAGAAGTATTTCGCCTCAGTAGATTCGAAGATCTTTCGTACAAGGAAATTTCAGAACATCTCGATATCTCTATTAAAACGGTGGAGAACCACATGGTCAAAGCACTGCGCATTATGCGTGAAGAATTGTCCGAGTACTTGCCGTTGCTAATAATAACATTAATAGTTTCAAAGGGATGGTAACACATGAGCCAAAGTATGAATCGCTAATCATTCGCTTTCTGAATGGTGAAGCAAGTCCAGAGGAGGCAATGCTTTTGGAAGATTGGAAAGAGGTTTCTTCTGAAAATCAGAAACTGTTTGAGCAGTACGAGCAATTGCTCTCTAAAGGAAAAAACTTCCGCAAACCCGCGACACAGGAGGTATGGACAAAAATACGTCCTGAACAGTCCGAAACTGCGCGTATAGTGCCTTTACAGAAATGGTCCAAATGGATAGGAGCCGCTGCAGCAGTATTGATTATGGGCATGCTATTGTATACGAATTTCTCGACCAACAAGAAGATCGAACCGATAGCAGCCAATCCGAGCAAGGTGGTGCACGAACCGACACTTTTTGCTAAGAATGGCGCAAAAGAGTTTACGCTGAAGGATCAATCGAAAGTAGAATTGACACAGGGAAGTTCGCTTCAATTGTCCGATGATTTCAACCAGGGGGAGCGTCGTGCAACGCTGAAAGGAAGCGGTCGTTTTACTGTAGTACACGATGTGAAGAATCCTTTTGTTATTGATGTCGAAGGATTGGAAGTATTCGACATCGGTACCGTTTTCGATATTCAAACAGATGAAGATACGGTGAAGGTGATCGTCTATGAAGGTGCCGTAGAGTTACGCCTCAATCAAGAAGTTCTTGCACTTGCAGCAGGCGATAGCGCCTTTTATGTCATCAGCGAACGTTTGATAGATGAATACCCAACAGCGAAAGAGCGCAAGGACACGATCTTCCATTTTGATGGCACAAGCCTGAAAGAAGTAGCGATGGTATTGGAGAAATTTTTCGATCGACCAATAATTATTATGAACCCAGAAATTGAAGCATGTCCGTTGACGGTTCGTTTTAAGAACAAATCATTGGCTGAAATTTTGGATGTTATCGAGATCATGCTCGATTTGAAAATTGTTAGTTCACCTTCTAAAATTGAGATTTATGGAGAAGGTTGTTAATTGG
>JBNKGN010000194.1:0-6584 GCA_050289845.1 Crocinitomicaceae bacterium
TTTCTCCTGGATGGTTTTGCAAATTTCTGCGTAGAACAAATTAGAGATATCCGGCAACACCAACCCAATTGTTTTGGTTTCGCCTTGTCGCAAGCTTTTCGCGAAAAAGTTGGGAACATAGGACAATTCCTTCGCTTTCTCTTTGATCAATCGTTGCTTCTCCTTGCTAATATTAAATTGATCCCCCTTATCATTCAAAACAAATGAAACAGTCGCTTTGGACACGTTCAATGCTTTGGCAATATCGTTTAATGACGTTCTTTTCGTTTTCATAGTAGTATGTCAGGTCCGTTTATAAGTTACGCAATATTGCGCTTTCAGGGGCAACAATCGTTCAATTATTTTGGAAGTTTTGCAACCATTTGCTTATAGGCATTTTTATAGGTTTTACTTCCAGCGCAACCGAGTGTATCGGCATAGGCTTTAAAATTTTCAATCCGGTCATCTGGACTGGGGTGTGTACTCAAAAATTCCGGAGGATTGCTTCCTCCCATTTCTTGAATCTTTTGAAAGAATCCCGCACCAGCATCAGCGTTGTAATCTGTGGGGCACAAGTACTTCACGGAGCGTTGATCGGCTTCATTTTCGTGTTCTCTCGAAAACTTCAATCCTACCAAAGCCGAAGTCACTTGCGCAAGCATTTCTTTGTCTCCAGCGATAATCGATACCAACACATTCACCCCAAACATTTTTGTCATTTGACGTGTGCTGTGACGCATATCGGCGTGACCAATTTCGTGTCCTAAAACGCCAGCAAATTCATCTTCCGAATCCAAAAACTTCAAAATTCCAGTATAAATATAAATGTAGCCGCCTGGCGTACAAAAAGCATTCAATGTACTGTCGTCATGGATGATGCGCAATCTCCAATCAAAATCATCTTTAAAATCGACTTCGCCCGAATTCAAGATTTTATCGCGCACTTTATAAATGTATGCGTAAACATCCTTGTAACGCACGGAATCCAACAAAGGATAATTCACAGTGTCAGCATCAATTTCTGCCGCTACTTGCGCACCAAACGCCTTGTCGTCTTCGATAGTAAAAAGATTGAAGCCTTTGCCTTTGTTTTTCTCGTTTACCAAACCGCAGGATACAACAAGGGACAATACACCAAAGGAGATAAGGGGGAGAATGTATTTTTTCATATTTCTGGTTTCGATTTTATTCTTTACAATTTCCTTGCCATTTGGTCTAGAGCCAAAAATTCACAGCAAAGGTAACAAAAGTTCCAACGCTCCATCCAACAGAAACCTCTGTGAGTGAATGCTTTTCAAGGTACAAACGTGCGGTCATCACTGTTCCAGAAACAACCAAAGCCAGCGGAGCCAACCACATTGAAAAGTATGTATGCTGCGCCAAATAGGCGATTAAAAATCCTGTGAATATTCCTGCTCCTGCGGCGTGCACACTCACTTTTCTCCAGCGATTGAGCGGAACAAAGCAAAGGGACACTAAAATTCCAGCGATTGCCAAGTTGAGGATATACTTTGGTTCTTCGACTGCCTGAAAACGCTGCAGCAATAGAAAGTAAAGTAAGGCTGTATACAAAATAGTTGTCGCCATCGGCAGCCAACGTTCTTTGCGATCGTCCATTTCAGGTGTTGAAACAATACCCGATAACAACATGATAAAGAAGGAGATTCCAGGCAATGCTGCACAAAAAATAAAGTAGAACACCAACGTCGTCCATTTCCATGTAGGGTCCATCGAATACATACACGAACCATTCAATTCCACGAACGAATGCCCAGACGGGATAAACATAACCGCAGCAATTGCATACACTGGCATAAACAGTGGCAAAAAGACCCACGAAGCTATTTTTGAAAATATTTCCATTATAATTCCTTACGTAATCGTGCCACAGGGATGTTTAATTGTTCGCGGTATTTCGCGACCGTTCTCCGGGCAATATTGTAGCCTTTATCTTTCAATAAGATGGCTAATTTCTCATCCGTAAGTGGTTTTCGTTTCTCTTCGTTTTCAACCGCCTCGCTCAAAATCTTTTTCACTTCACGTGTAGAGACCTCTTCACCTGAATCGGTAGATAAGGATTCTGAGAAAAAGTATTTTAACGAGTAAATTCCGTGGTCGGTTTGAACGTATTTGCTATTGGCTACACGTGAAATGGTGGAGATATCGAGATTCACTTGCTCCGCGATATCCTTTAAAATCATCGGCTTCAAATTGGTTTCGTCTCCAGAAATAAAGAAGCTTTTCTGATAATTCATAATCGCATCCATCGTCAACAACAAGGTATTCTGACGCTGTTTGATCGCATCGATAAACCATTTTGCACCGTCGAGTTTTTGCTTCACAAACGACAAAGCTTCTTTGTCCGATTTTGTCGAAACGGCACCTTCCGCGTATTTCTTAAGCATGTTTTTATAATCACGGCTCACGCGCAACTCTGGCGCATTTCTACCGTTCAAACTGAGCTGCAATCTCCCCTCGTTCTCAACAATTACAAAATCGGGAATGATTTGCTGAAAATTGCCTCCAGATTCCTTCATGGAACCTCCGGGTTTCGGATTTAGTTTAACTATTTCGGCGATGGCTTCTTTGAGATCATCGTCGTCAATTTCCAATTTCTTAAGAATCTTGGAATAGTGTTTTTTGGTGAACTCTTCGAAGTAATCTTCAAGAATTTTTTTTGCTGTAAACCTGGTGATATCACCGTCTTGCTTTCGTTGAATTTGAATCAACAAACATTCGCGCAAATCTCTTGCTCCCACACCTGCTGGATCCAACTCTTGGATAACCATCAACACTTTTTCCACTTCCTCTTCTGTCGTCATGACATTTGCAGAAAATGCCAAATCATCCACGATGGCTTCGGTTTCGCGATTGAGGTATCCCGATTCATCCAAATTCCCGATAATCGTCACTGCGATTAAAAATTCCTGCTCGGTAAAATTGAGTAAATGCAGTTGCTCAGTCATCCGTTCCTGAAAGGTTTGATCACCAGAAAGCGGAATCACTTTTTCTTCGTCGTCTTTTCCTTTGTTGGAAATTTGTGTTTTGTAATCAGCATCATCGGACAAGTAATCTCCGATATCAAAATCTTCGTCTTCGCGTACTTCTTTTTCGTCCTCTTCGTTGGAACCAAAATCTTCTTCATCCACATCCGCACCTTCTTCAAGTGCCGGATTCTCCTCAATTTCTTGTTTGATCCGTTGATCCAACTCCATGGTAGGCACTTGCAACAGCTTCATTAGCTGAATTTGCTGCGGCGACAATCGCTGCTCAAGTTTTTGGGACAAGTTTTGTTTCAGTGCCATTTAAATATCTTCGAGTAAAAGTTAATTCTTTTTTGCGAAATCCGTGCCGATTGAATTAGAATTCTGCGTTTTGCGGTGTTCTTGGGAACGGAATTACATCACGAATATTGGACATTCCCGTTACAAACATGACCATGCGTTCAAAGCCCAATCCGAAACCTGCATGCTCTGCCGTTCCAAATTTTCGGGTATCCAAATACCACCAAAGTTCTTCTTCTTCAATTCCGAAATCTGCACATTTTTTCTTCAAGACGTCCATGCGTTCTTCACGTTGAGACCCACCAACAATTTCGCCAATCCCAGGGAAGAGAACATCCATTGCCGCAACTGTTTTGCCATCGTCATTTTGACGCATATAGAACGCTTTAATTTCAGATGGATAGTCCGACAAAATTACTGGACATTTAAATTCTTTCTCTACCAAATAACGCTCGTGTTCGCTTTGAAGGTCGATCCCCCAGGCAACATCGTACTTAAACTGTTTCTTTTTGAATGGTTTTGAATTGCGCAACACTTCGATCGCCTCCGTGTAGGTCAATCGCTTGAAATCGTTTTCTGCCACAAATTGAAGACGCTCCAACAAACTTAATTCGTTGCGTTCGTTTTGTGGTTTTGATTGTTGCTCTTTTAAATCGCGCTCGTTCAAGAATTCCAAATCGTCTGAACAATGCGCTAAAACATAGTTGACGATGTATTTAAGAAACTCTTCCGTGAGATCCATGTTGTCTTTTAAGTTGTTAAAAGCGACTTCAGGTTCAATCATCCAAAACTCCGCAAGGTGACGTGATGTATTGGAATTTTCTGCGCGGAAAGTAGGACCAAATGTATAGACCTGTCCCAATGCCATCGCTCCCAACTCTGCTTCCAACTGTCCAGAAACAGTTAAATTCACAGCCTTTCCGAAAAAATCTTGTTTGTAATCTACCAGTCCGTCTTCTGTCATTGGCGGATGGATTGGGTCTAAAGTTGACACGCGGAACATTTCGCCTGCTCCTTCGGCATCAGAGCCTGTTATGATTGGAGTATGCAGGTAATAGAACCCTCGATCGTTGAAGAATTTATGAATCGCAAAAGCGACAGCGTGACGAATTCTAAAGACAGCTCCGAAGGTATTTGTGCGGAAACGTAAATGTGCTTGTTCGCGCAAAAACTCAAGGCTGTGCTTCTTCGGTTGCATGACCGTTTTCTGTACATCATCTGGATTGGCATCACCGAGAATTGTAATGTTTTCGACTTGAATCTCAATCGCCTGACCAGCACCTTGTGAAGCGACAATTTCTCCTTCCAAAGCCACCGCAGCACCTGTCGTAATTCGCTTTAATAAAGCTTCGTCAAAACGCTCAAAATCGACAACAGCCTGTATATTTTTAATGGTTGATCCGTCATTCAATTGCACAAATCGATTGCTTCTAAAAGCTCGAACCCAACCTTTTACCAGAACTTTTGTTCCTACTTCGCCGTTTCTTAATACGTCGCCAATTTTCTCTCTTTTCATTTCCAGTTAATTGCAAAGGCAAAGATAGTGAAATGCGCCTGATACGCGAGTGTTTCATGAAAAAATGGGCAGGGATTATGAGAGTTTCTAAATTCCATTCCTGCAGATTCCGCGGAATTCCATTAGGGAAAGCGTGCTTTTTACCTTCTCCCCTCGAATCGATTGAAAATTTTGCTCTATCAAATGGGAATACTCGCTGGCTTTTTCAAAAAGAATACAAGAAAGCACCTTTTCCAAAATGATGATTTTCATTTCATCCAACGTTGAAAAAAACATAATAGCGCTGAGCTCCTCCCCTTATTTCCCGTTTAGATTGGACATGGTTCTCTGGAGGCCGATTGTCGCAAATCCTTTGACAAACTCTATGGCTGTCGCAATCCGTTCACCGAGTGCTTCTTGTTCTTCAGGATGCCATTCACCCAAAACGTAATTGACCTGACTTCCGGGATTAAACTCACTCCCCACTCCAAAACGCAAACGCGTGTATTGCTGCGAATTTAACGTCGCTTGAATGTCCTTTAACCCGTTGTGACCGCCATCAGATCCTTTTCCTTTCATGCGTAATTTTCCGAACGGCAAAGCAATATCATCTGTGATCACCATTATATTTTCAATTGGAATTTTCTCTTGTTGCATCCAATAATTAACTGCTTTTCCAGAAAGATTCATGAATGTTGTCGGCTTGATAAGCACGAGGCTCCGTCCTTTAAATTTTACACGTGCAACTTCTGCCTGCTTGTCCAAAGCAAAATTACCGTCAAACTCCTTCGCCAAGGCATCCACTACCTTAAACCCGATATTGTGTCGTGTATTTTCGTATTTAGAACCTGGATTTCCCAGACCGATCACCAAATATTTCATGCCACAAAATTACACAAAATCAAATCCTGACGTATAAACGGGTGTGGATTTATCGATAGATGTCGCTTCGGCTTGCTTCACAACGATTGCTGCTTTTGGGACACCAATTAAACGATGCAATAATCCCCAATTTACTTTGGATTGCACCTCCGCATAAATTGCACTCCGTTCGTCCGTCCACCATAAGATGAGATGTTGTTGTTCGATTTGCAATATCCCTTCGAACAATTCTGTGAGCAAGCGCGCATCGTTATTTTTGACATAGACTGCTTCGGGCACGAGAAATTCGTGTTGTTTTGGCCGTATAATCTTTCGAAGTCCTGGAACATACGGCAGCAATTGTGTCAAAAAAGCTCCGCCTTTTCCAGGCAATCGTTCTATTTTCCACCGCGCTTGAATCGCTTTTGCGCAAGCCAACACCTCTCCTGAAGCATCTTGAATCGCATAAAACGGTCCTTTCACGAGTTGTTCTTCGAAATAGAATTGCTGTGATTGGTATGATTGACGAAAAACAGGCGCTAGAATATCCCAAGTGAGTTTGCGCGTCACACGTGTCGATTTCGGCAACCTGACCCGACTAAACGATTGCGTAGCGACATTTCCTATGGTTTGAAAACCAAAATTTTCGCTCATCCAAAGGCTTTTTTCATTGTTCGGATCGATGTACGCATAAAATCGCTCTGCCTTTCCAAATTCACATCCTTCTGAAATAACGGTATCAAAGAAGGTGTTCAGTTGTGATTTCAGCCCACTGTTTCTCGCTGTTGATTTTTGTTTCCCTGAACTTTGAAATGCGGTATCGAAAGCAAAATAACGAATGTACCAGTTGGAACCTCTTCGGCAAAAGGTGCTATTTCCAAGCACTTTGTCCTTTCGCTCTATTGTCAGATGCAACGGATGGTCTGCTTGATGAATTCTTTCGGAAGTATCGAGATGACGGTATT
>JBNKGN010000195.1:0-6576 GCA_050289845.1 Crocinitomicaceae bacterium
ATAAAAATTCCCATTGTCCTTGAACGCGATAATATTTTCTCCAATTGCGGCTGGCATGGTAAGATCCCCCGAAGACGTATACAAATCAAAAATAGCCCCATCGTAATACACTTTTACGGTATTGTATCGCAAGTCTTGAAAAACAACCAGGCTATCCATCACTTTGTAGGCACCCACTTGATAGGTCAATGTTCGTTGTTCACCATCATCCCACAGATTGAGTGTCGTTGCAATATTCCAAACCAGTAAATTATCCGATACTTCAAATTTGGTTTCCACGTTGGCAATGGTTTCAGGATTTTCCCCGTCGTACACCACCAAATTGTTGCGATAATCGACATACGCGACGACATTGTCCCCTGTTTTAAACTCGCGCACAGGCTGTAAGGCAATTTGTCGAAAAAAACCATCCTCAAAACTTTTCATTAAGTTATTGAAGTCCAACATAGGAAGTACTTCCTGAGCAAATGTTCCCGTTGCCCCAAAAAGCATTAACACAAGTAAAAACCGCTTCATGCTGCCAATTTAATCAAAATTCACGCCAAGTGTTCGTCTCTTTCTTGAATAAAATAAAAAGAAGAGGATTTCGGTTAACCGTTTGTACCGCACCCCGTCCGCGCATCCAAAAGAAGTCGGAATTCCGCAATAAATTTCTTTCTTTGTAACGATTCTAAACTTAAAATCAAGAATGAAACACTTAATCATCACGGGACTCCTGGTAGGCTTTGCTTTCTCCGGGTTTTCACAGAAAAAAATTGAATATGTCGAGTACGATCTAGACAATGGAATTCACGTCATCCTTCATGAAGAGCATGCGACACCCATTGTTGCCGTATCGGTATTGTACCATGTTGGATCGAAAAACGAAAATCCAGAAAGAACAGGATTTGCGCACTTTTTCGAGCATTTGTTATTTGAAGGTTCAGCGAATATTGATCGCGGAGAATACAGCGAATTGGTCGAAAAAAATGGAGGGACATTGAATGCAAACACATCTCAAGACCGTACTTTTTACTACGAAATCTTGCCTTCTAATCAACTGGAATTGGGCTTATGGCTTGAGAGCGAGCGTATGTTGCACGCGAGAGTAGACAGCATAGGAATCGAAACGCAGCGAAGTGTGGTAAAAGAAGAAAAACGTCAGCGTGTGGACAATTCGCCTTACGGAACCTTCTTCCAAAACATTTTCAGTTTGATGTTTACAGAGCATCCGTACAAATGGCAACCCATTGGAAGTATGGAGCACCTTGATGCTGCAGAAGAGATGGATTACGTAAACTTCTACCGAACATACTATGTTCCTGCAAATGCGACATTATCCATTGCTGGAGACATCAATATCGAGCAGACGAAAAAATGGATCAACACCTATTTCGCCTCAATTCCTAAGGGAGAAGCAATTAATATGTTCCGCGATTTCGAAACACTTGACGATGCCGCTTTCCTAGCAAAATATAGTGTCGACAAATCGACTCTGGATGCCAACAACTTCATGGTATCGAAAGACAAGAAAACAGCGGCTGTATTGAAGCGTTACGCAAGTCTTCCTGTGAAAATTGAGCGTCCGTTGAAAGCGACAGAACAATTAACGGAAGTGAAGAAGGAAGTGGTGTATGACAACATTCAATTACCTGGATTGTTCATGGCGTACCGCTTGCCTGATCAAAAACACGAAGATATGTACGCACTTCAAATGATGAATGATGTGCTATCGGGGGGAACTTCTTCACGCATTAACAAGTCGTTAGTAGAAAAGCAACAACTGGCGCAATTTGCGTTCTCATTCAGCTACGGATTGGAAGATGCTGGATTGGGTATTTTCGCAGCGATCGCGGCAAAAGACGTAGAGTTAGACGCTATTCAAAAAGCATTTGACGAGCAAATCGAAATCATTCAGAACGAATTGATCTCCGAAGAAGAATTCCAAAAAATTCGCAATCAATACGAAAACGATTTCATTTCATCGAATAGCTCTGTAGCTGGAATTGCTGAGAATTTGGCCGACAATCATGTTTACATGGGAAGTGCCGATAAAATCAACACGGAATTGAGCAAGTACATGAGTGTTACGCGTGAAGACATTCAACGTGTTGCCAAAAAATACCTTACTGCAGATGCACGTGTGATCTTGCATTATTTGCCGAAAGAAGAAAAAAGCGAGAACTAAATCGAATCAAGAAAAAATACTATGAAAAAATATATCATTGCCCTTGGAATTCTTGTCCCGACCTTAGGTTTCGGACAATTGGACCGTTCGGTGCGACCAGAAGCCGGACCGGCACCACAGATCAATATTGAGGACTCGGAAGTTTTCACCACTGAGAACGGACTGACAGTTATCCTTTCTGAAAATCACAAATTGCCGCGCGTTACTTTCAGCCTTGTAATGGGAGCTTCACCGCAACCAGAAGGAGCTGTTGCCGGACTTTCAGAAATCGCTGGATCTTTGATTATGTCGGGAACAAAAAATCGCACAAAAGATGCTTTGGACCAACAAATCGACTACATCGGTGCAAACTTGAGTGCTGATCAAAACTCCATGTATCTGTCTTGTTTAACAAAACACATGGACAAAGGATTGGAATTAATGTCAGACGTTTTGATGTACGCCAATTTCCCTCAAGAGGAAGTGGATCGTATTTTGAAAGTCAATGAATCCAACCTTATCTCTGCAAAATCAGATGCAGGAACAATGTTGAATAATGCCCGTGCAGTTGCTAATTTCCCTGCAACTCACCCTTATGGCGAAGTGATGACAGACGAAAGCCTGGCGAACATCGAGCGCGCTTCAATTGTACAATATTTCCGCGAAACTTTTACACCGAAAGGAGGTTACCTTGTGATCGTTGGAGATATCAATCGCGCAGAAGCAGAAGCAGCAGTTAACAAATTCTTTGGCTCGTGGTCGGGTTCAGCGGTGAAATCATCTGAATTGCCAGCTGGTAACGATAACGATGGAAATCGCGTGATTTTCGTTAATAAAAATGGTGCCGTTCAATCGGTGATTTCGGTTGCATTCCCATTGGAATTATCTCCATCAGACCCTGACTATTTGAAATTCAAAGTGTTGAATGGAATTTTAGGTGGTGGCGTTTTCGGAAACCGTTTGATGCAAAACTTGCGTGAAGACAAGGCGTACACGTATGGATGTCGCTCTAGCTATTCTGTAAATCAATACGGAAGTTGGTTCGGAGCTGGAGGAAACTTCCGCAACGAAGTGACAGACAGCTCAATTACGGAAATCTTGTACGAATTAGATCGCATTACCAAAGAATTGATTACTCCGGAAGAATTGGCGATGACCAAAGCATCTATGTCCGGTGGTTTTGCCCGTTCATTAGAGAATCCATCAACAGTAGCACAATTTGCTTTGGCAATTACTCGCTACAATCTTCCAAAAGATTACTACCAAACGTATTTGAAACAATTGGATGCGGTTACACGTGAAGACGTGCTTGCAGTCGCTAAAAAATACTTGAAACCCAACCGCGCGAATATCATCGTTGTGGGTAACGAAGAAGTATTGGAGCGCTTGAAGCAATTTGATGCTGATGGAAAAATTGAAAAATTAGATGCGTTCGGTCGCCCAATGGTTGATCGTGAAAAAGCAGACATTACTGCGGAAGAATTGTTCCAAAGAACAACCAAAGCGGTGGCAATGGGAGCAGAAGGAAAAGCACTTTCAAAGAAATTGAAAAAGGCAAAATCTTTCCAATCTATTACAGAAATGAAATCTCCTATGATGCCAGGAACCTTGAAACAAACAGAAGTTTGGTCATCAAACAATATGGAAGGATCTAAAATGGAAATGCAAGGGATGACTGTAAGCAAATCCTACTACGACGGTACAAGCGGAGCAGAAACAAGCATGCAAACAGGAACGAAAGAATTTACGCCAGAACAAATTGCAGCGAAGAAAAAATCAACTGGAATCATTCCAGAGTTGAATTACGCTACTTCAGGTATGGAGTATGAAATGTTGGGAATTGAAGAATTCAATGGAGCGCGTTGTTACGTCGTAAAACTAAATGATGGTGAGAACTTGACTTTTGCTTATTACGATGCGACGACTTTCTACCGAGTTGGAAACACAACTATTACGGAAGAGAACGGTGAGACACGCGAAGTATCAGTTGTTTTCTCTGACTTCAAAGAGGACAATGGATTCATGATGCCAACGAAGATGAACATCGATTTGGGAGGATTCAGCCTGGAAGGAACGGTTGTTTCACGCGAATGGGGTGTTAAAATAGATTTGTCAGAGTTCAAATAAGAACGACACAATAAAGAGAGAAACTCCCCGTCTTCGGATGGGGAGTTTTTTTTTGCGTAAAGTTCTTACTTTTTAAATTAGCTTGCCTGTTGTCTACTACCTCTGTTCTTTTCGTAACCTTCACCAACCATTTCACGTTATATTCGGAAACAATTCATGTCAACACTTCGCAATCGATAGAATGACCTACACTTCCATTTTACTTTTAAAGCCAATGACTTCGAAGTGTTGTTCTGCGTTAAAATTGCTGTCCTTTCTTCTTATTTTCTGCGCAATTTCAAATGAAGTGAGCGCACAAGAGTTGGACACAGCCCTGCAGGTCAACGAGACCCTCCACCCCTTCTCCATGCGCTACTATGGAAGTGAATTTCGCGTGGATCCGAACTACAATTACCTTTTGGACGAAATCGCTATTTGGTTGATCCAGGACACCACCGTTCATTTGCACATTCGGGGTCATGTCTGTTGCGGACCGAGCAAGCGTTTGAGCAAACGACGCGCAAAAAAAGTGTATCGCTACTTCCTGCAGGCAGGTGTTCCAAAGGACCGACTCAGCTGGAAAGGTTATAGCGACACGTGTCCTGTCAATTGGCCTGAAAAAACAGCCATTGACGAAGCGGCAAATCGTCGGGTGGATTTTGTAATTCGGAAGCTTAAATGAGTGCCGTTTTGTCTTCAATTTCGTAACTTCGAAAGTCCAATAGCGAATTATGGCAACAATCACCCAAGACAATTTCCAATTTCTGAAAACACTTGAAGCGAACAATGATCGCGACTGGTTTCTGGCGAACAAAAAAACATACGAAAAGATTCATCAAGAGGTCATTGAATTTGCCGATGAATTACTGGCAAAACTGAACGAACACGATCACATTGAAACACCTTCAGGAAAAAAGAGTTTGTTTCGAATCTACCGTGACGTTCGCTTTTCGAAGGATAAATCACCGTACAAAACTCATTGGAGCGGTGGCTTTAAACGCGCAACAAAATTGCGTCGCGGCGGTTATTATTTCCACATCGAACCAGGAAACAAATCAATGGTTGGCGGAGGATTTTGGGCACCAAACAAAGAAGATTTGCTTCGAATTCGCGAGGAAATTGCGACGGATGCTTCGGAAATGAGAGCCATCCTGAACGACCCTTCGTTTCTAGAGACTTTTGGACATTTGGACGGCGAACAACTAAAAAAAGCGCCGAAAGGTTTCGATCCAGAGCATCCAGATATTGATCTGTTGCGTTACAAGCAGTTTATATTTGGAAGAACCTTCACTGACGACGAAGTGATGGCTGCAGACTTTGCTGATACTTTAAACGAGACCTTTCAACGAATGCGCCCTTTCTTCGATTTCATGAGTGACGTACTCACCACCGATTCCAATGGAGTTCCGTTGTACGAAGATGTCTGACAAAAAGCAAATCACCCTGGCGAAACATCAAACTCCACTGGGAAGTATGACATCCGGCTTTAGCGATAACGGGCTGGTAGTACTTTCTTTTGCTTCTTTGAAAGATTTTTCGCTACCAAAACAGCTGGAAGATTTCGAAACAACATTTAAGAAAACGAGTGAAAGCAATCGACTTCAGGAGCAATTGACGGCGTATTTCGCAGGAACTTTACACGCATTCGATCTTCCGTTGGATTTTCATGGAACAGACTTTCAACAAAAAGTGTGGCGTGCGTTGTTAGACGTTCCCTATGGAAAAACGGCAAGTTATAAAGAACAAACAGCAAAATTAGGCGATCCCAAAGCGATTCGTGCCGTCGCTGCAGCAAACGGTGCCAATCCAATCGCAATTGTCGTTCCCTGTCACCGAATTATTGGTTCCAACGCATCCCTAACTGGCTACGCGGGAGAATTATGGCGTAAAAAGGAACTTCTTGCGCTAGAGAGCAATCAAATGCGCTTGTTCTAAACGAAAAAAGGGACCGAATTCGATCCCTTTCACAATTATTTAAAAACAACTTATTCGCCTTCTAAAAGATAGGTGAAAATCAAAGGAGCCACAATTGTCGCGTCTGATTCAATAATAAATTTCGGGGTATTAATATCCAGTTTCCCCCAGGTAATCTTTTCATTTGGAACCGCACCTGAATACGATCCGTAACTTGTGGTTGAATCGGAAATCTGGCAGAAATAACTCCAAAACGGTGTATCCGTTCGTTCCATATCCTGGTACAACATCGGCACAACGCAAATAGGGAAATCTCCTGCAATTCCACCGCCAATTTGGAAGAATCCAATGCCTTCATCTCCTGCATTCTCTGTATAGAAATCCGCCAACCACATCATGTACTCAATTCC
>JBNKGN010000196.1:0-6564 GCA_050289845.1 Crocinitomicaceae bacterium
GGGGATTAACCAGGTGTTTTTTCCTGAGAGTTTTACCGGTCTTCCACCTGAAGAAATTACCATTGCAGAAATGTTGAAGCAAAAAGGATATGCCACAGGCATTGTAGGTAAATGGCATCTTGGACATCATTTTCAATTTTTGCCTTTGCTTCTGTTGCTCAGAACAAAGTCAATCTTTCTGTTGAGCCAGGTACAGCGGAAATTGGTGAAACCTTTGAAGTCACGGTAACCTCCTCTGAAGTGGGCACCATCGATTTTAGCAAGGTCCCCAATGAATTCATTCAGGATTACGCGGTAAAACAAGGCTCGTCGCAACAAACGGGTATCAATGGAAAAACATCCGTTGTTTATTATTACACGATTTCGGGCGCCATTAAAACGCCTGGAAATTACACTTTCGGTCCAGTAACCGTGACCGATGGGAATCAATCGTTTGTATCCAACACTGCGATAATAAACATCAGTCCAAAGGTAAAAATGGTCGCAGGCACCGTGACGAACCAGCAATTTCGCGATCCAGCCTTCGGGTTAATCGAAGTCAACAAAACCACCCTTTACGAAGGAGAACCTTTGTTAATTCGTGCGAAAATCTATGCGCGCTACAAACCTTCTCACGTTCAGAACTACAATCCTTATACACTTCGAGGTGCTGTCGTAAAACACCCTATGGGAAATAATACAAGTGTAAAAACGCTCGTGGAACGTTACAAAGGGGAAGAATTCTACACTATGGACTACGATAAAAACATCGTCTTCCCTTCTGGTGTTGGCAAATTGACTATTGAACCGTATCATTTGAACCTGCATCAAGGATACCAAAACTTCCGGGTGTTTTCCAGCAAGTTAAACATCACCGTACTCCCCTTGCCTGCGAACCCTCCGAAAGATTTTATTGGTGCTGTTGGCGACTTTTCTGTAGCGCGAGAAATTGCAGAAACCAACTTCAAACAGGGCGATGTCATAAAAATGAAAGTGGTCGTCAAAGGAACGGGGAATTTGCACAATATAACAGTACCGCAGTTGAATTTACCAAAAGGCTTTACTATATACGGCGACCCTGTAATTACCGAAGACTATGCCGTTGGAATCCGCGGTACGGAGGGAGAAGTAACCTACGAATTCAATATAGAGGTTACAGCATCAGGAAAGACGGTACTTCCCGCAACCACGATTACCTATTTTGACCCACAAGCAGAACGTTACATCACTGCAACAACGGACAGCAATAGCCTGAACATTGAAAGTTCTCCCGATTTTGAAATCGCACAAGAGAATGACAACACTACCGATCGTGCAAGTGAATTGATCGTGCAAGAATTCAATCCGAGATCTGATAATGGAACGCATCATCCTGGAACACTTTTCGGTTCGGGAATGTTTTGGGGAGGCATTTCGATCCCATTAGCTTCTGCTTTTCTCTTTCTTTTGATCACACGAAGAAAAGACGATAAAGAAGAACGCACGGCCGCGAAACTGGATAAAACCAGAAGATCCTCCGCCATTCAAGAAAACCTCGAAGCAACGAGAAAAGCGTTGACTAGCGCAGAAAGTGATGCCTTTTACAGTTCGTTAGAAAAAACGCTGAGAAGTGCCTTCGCGGGTATGTCAAAGGAGGAAAGAGTATTGAGTAAAAACGAGATTATTGATTTTGCCAACGCGATTCACCCAGAAATAAAAAAGAGTGTCACCCAACTTTTCGAAGCTTGCGAAATCGCCAAATTTAGTTTCGGACTGGACAGCGATGCGCGTCAGGAACATTTGAAGGCACTCGAACACATTTTACAACAATTGAAACACCGAAAATGAAACATTTCTGGCTCTTGTTTTCTTTTGTATCTATCTGTTTGGGTCCAGTAAACGCGGCTTCGGACACCTCTGCGTTAAACAAATCCAAGCAAGCGTATTTTGAAAAAAGATACGACGACGCCGTTGCAATTCTCTCCAAAGAAGCTGAACAAAATCCTCAAAACCCTGCCATTTTCTTCAATTTAGGTCTTTCCTTCAAAGCACTCAAAAAATACCCGAACGCAATTCTAGCTTTTGAAAAGGCGCTGCATTTAAAACCTAATGATTCTGAAAGTATTCAGTTGATTGAAGCGTGCTACCTCGAAATGGATTCAGGAATTGTCTGGAAAGACAACATTGGCACCTTAAAACGATCCCTGTTTTCCCTAGGCTCAAACTTCTGGTCGGTACTGTCCATCGTATTCTCCGTAATTACCGCTTTGTTCTTACTAATGATGGGTAAAGCTTCCAATATTTCTCGAAAGAAAGTCCGACTGGGATTTGCAGTTGCCTGTGCCCTTGGTTTGTTGACGAGTCTTTACGTCGCATCCGAAACGTATGCTTTTGAGCACGATCACGATTATGCTATTGTTTTGGAAAAAGATATCCCTGTCTACAAATCCGCCAATAGCGCGACTGCAGAACCATCAACCGTTTCGTTGAAACCAGGTTCAAAAGTACGCATCCTGTCATGGAACCGTGACCATCGTATCGAAATCGAAACGAGTAAGGGACAAAAATTGTTCGTGAGCAGCGGAATCGAGAGAATTTAATTTCCAAACGGTACAATTCCACTATCTTTGTGCCGATGTCAGCACGCAAAAAAAATATCCGAACGCTTACCTTAGAAGAGCTAACAGCAGAAATGGTGGCTCTTGGCGAAAAAGCCTTTCGATCCAAACAAGTTTTTGAATGGATTTGGAATAAAAACGCGGCAACATTCGAGGAAATGTCGAGTTTATCCAAAGATTTGAGAAGCAAACTCGAAGAATCATTCACCATTGACCATATTCAAATTCAGGACCAGCAAATAAGTACCGACAAAACCATTAAATGCGCATTCAACACCTTCGATTCGCGGGTTATTGAGGGGGTATTAATTCCTACTAGCAAGCGCATGACGGCCTGTATTTCATCACAAGTAGGCTGCAGTCTTGCCTGTAAATTTTGTGCTACGGGACGTTTAAAATTGATGCGGAATTTATCTGCTGGAGAAATGGTCGACCAGGTGGTTTACTTGCGTGACCAGGCACTTTCGAGATACGATACGCAATTGACCAATATCGTTTACATGGGAATGGGAGAACCCTTGTTGAATTACAGCAATATGTTGCAATCCTGTGAAATGCTTACTTCCGAAAAAGGACTTGGAATCTCACCAAGAAGAATCACAGTATCTACCGCCGGGATCGCAAAAATGATCAAACGTCTTGGAGACGACGAAGTAAAATTCAACCTCGCACTTTCCTTACACGCGGCAAATGATGTAAAAAGGAGTCACATAATGGATATCAACGACTCCAACAATCTCGAATCATTGCGTGAGGCA
Source organism: Crocinitomicaceae bacterium (assembly GCA_050289845.1). Taxonomy (GTDB): domain Bacteria; phylum Bacteroidota; class Bacteroidia; order Flavobacteriales_D; family Crocinitomicaceae; genus UBA4466. The sequence continues at coordinate 3,335 of JBNKGN010000196.1, forward strand.
CTCGAATATTTCCACGAAAAGACAGGATCGAGAGTCACCTTCGAATACATCATCTTCAAAGATTTCAACGATGGTTTGGAAGACGCAAGGGAATTGGCAGAATTCACAAAATGTGTTCCATGTAAAGTCAACATTATTGAATACAATCCAATAGACGACGGAGAGTTTCAACAAGCAAGTACGCAAAAAGTAGATGCGTTTGCTCAATTCCTGGAAAGCAAAAACATGATCGTAAATGTACGCCGAAGTCGTGGTAAAGATATAGACGCTGCTTGCGGTCAACTCGCAAACAAAAACAAAGCTATTCGCAAAGAAGACAGAGTCCTTAAATCGTAAGTTTTAAATCTTAAACCTTTAGAGAAAAGATGACTTTTTTTGAACATTTGGCGCTTTAAAACCGGCTGTTTCAAGAAAATTTTCGACCTTTATGCATCCTATTCGCAAATCCGTGCGTCTAGAGAGTGAAACTAACGTTAATCAACATGACTAAACAAAGAAATTTCGGTAAAATGCTGCTTCTTGCGGGTACTTTCTTTTTAGGAAGTCTTGCATTTTCTCAAGAGTCAATGGGTGCAGATCAAATTAAAAATGATTGGACACTTTATATGACTCAGAATGGAGTAGAAATCTACCTAAAGAAAGAAGCCTGCGATGTAGGCGCGAAAGACTTATTTACATATGCTCAAGTGCGTTTGGTAAACACAACCAACACTGAAAAATCTGTCGATTTCAATTTTGAATTGTATCACGAGAACTCGTGCGTAGGATGTACCAATGTGGATGAGTACAGAAAATCGGTTACTGTTCCTGCAAACGGATCCCTTGAAGGTGACAGCAGTTTTGCGCATCCGGAACTTTCCCTTTTGATTCACAACCCTTACCAAACAGGACTCGGTGAACTAGAGTCTCTTAAGGTAATCCAACTTATTATAGAGTAATTATGAGAAAGTATATCTTACCTATTTTAACAGCTTTGGTATTGCCATTCAGTGGTAATTCTCAAATTTGTAACGTAGACGTGTCGCCACTTGACACGATTATCTGTCCTGGCGACTCAGTTCTAGTAATGGGACTTGCTTCTATTACAGCTACTGGACAAAGCTTCAACTTTGATTTCGGGGTTTTGCCTCCGGGATGGTCAACATCTGGAGGGTCGGCATTTAGCCAGCCATGTGGACCGGGACCAAATAACACCCCATACTATTGGGCTTCCACTTCTGGTGGAGGAACACCGCAAATTAACTCACCCGCATTTGATGTGAGTTGTGGTGGATTCATCAACTTTGACATGGTTTATTCAGTTCAGGCAGGTGGATCACCTTGTGAAGGACCGGATGAGGCAGATGAAGGTGTTGAGCTTCAATACAGTACAGATGGTGGTCTAACTTGGATTACAATTGTATATTACAGCCCTGGAGGTTATGAATTACCAGCCAATCCAAACACAAGTAACATCGTTGCTTCTGGACCAACGGCATATACAAACTGGGGATCGTTCAGCGTTCCAATTCCACCAGGAGGAATGACAACAAGTACAGAATTCCAATGGATTCAAACCAATTCAAGTGGAACGTGTTGTGATAACTGGGGAGTAGATAACATCGTAGTTAGTGCAGGTCCATGTAACAGTGCCTATATTGACTGGGACAACGATACGTTTGCAGATTCAAACAACTTCTATTTTACGCCAACTGCAGATACTTTCTTTGTTGCAGATGTGTATGATACGCTTGGAAACTTTGCTTGTTCTTCAGATACTGTTTTCATTACATTGTATCAAAATACAATGACGTACGATCTAGTTGATACTTTGTTTGCATACTGTCCAACAGATTCTCTTCCTGCAGAAGTATTGAATATACAAAATGCTCCGGCACCTTATTCAGTGCTTTGGTCGAACAACGATACAACAATGGCAACTGTTTTCGGAACCAACGGAAATCAACAGGATGTTATATGGTATTATGTGGAAGTCGAAGATGGCTGTGGCTTTACAAGGCCCGACAGTCTCGTCATGATAGTCAATCAAACACTGGCCATAGATACGATGATTACGCAAAATGCAAATGCCTGCACCCCAACAGGATGGGCATCGGCAACAGTTGTAGGTGTCACCAATAATGGAGGACAACCTTATTATCATTGGACTGGACCAGGAAACCCTGGACCTAACAACGTGGACGGTACAGCAATCACCAATGTTCCTTCTGGATGGTATTACTTTACGGTAATTGATGATGTTTGTGAAGCGAATGATAGTGTGTTCATTGATATCAATGATCCTCCGATGGCCGATTTCTCATTGTCAGCAGACGGAAGTTGTAGCCCTGTTACAGTGACGTTTACCAATGAAAGTCAAAATACATCTCAGTATATCTGGAATTTTGGCGACGGTTCACCGAACTCAACTGCAACAGACGTAACACACGTATTCACAGCAACGTCTATTGTTACTTTGACAGCTTCGGATGCTAGTGGTTGTGCAGATACAGCGTACGCTCAAATCGATGTGTTACCGTGTGGATGTACGGACCCGCTTGCAATTAATTACAACCCATTCGCATCTGTAGACGATGGAAGTTGTGTTTATCCAGTACCTGTCGTAACTGCGCCTAACGTGTTTACGCCTGACGGTGATAATATCAATGACTTGTTCTTCTTGAATACACAGTTTACAGAAGAAATTACGTTGATCATCACAAACAGATGGGGTAACTTAATGTACGAAGGCGTTGGTCAGAATCCAGCATGGGATGGACAAAGCCAAGGAGGTCAGCCTGCGGAAGAAGGCGTTTACTTCTACAAATATGTTGCAAAAGGAGTAGTTCCGGATAGTGAAATTGAAGGACACGGTTTCTTGCACCTGGAAAGAAAATAATCCAAACTAGCATACTCAGAAGCGCTTTCAAGAAATTGAAGGCGCTTTTTTTGTGCCGTTAAATCGGGAATAGCTACGGATTGTCCACCTAAAAACCGAGTTCTCTCATTAACACAATTTAGGGAATGATATCGCGTCAGGAACTGTTATATTTGTATTGATGATGTCTGTAAAGGAAATAATGAGTCCCGTGGAAGCCGAAATGGCCGAGTTTGAAGTACGCTTTCGTGAACACATGAAATCCAAGGCTCCATTGCTTGACAAGGTAACACACTACATCATTCGAAGAAAAGGAAAACAAATGCGCCCGCTCTTTATTTTTCTCACGGCGAAAATGCTAGGAGAAGTAAGT
>JBNKGN010000197.1:0-6560 GCA_050289845.1 Crocinitomicaceae bacterium
GGAAAGTGACCGTTAGAAGAGAAGTCGCCCCTCGGCTACGCTCGGGGCTCAGATTTTTTTGGACTAATATTTAGTCATTGCAGATGATCGGTTCTTGGAATGATATTTTAGCGCATCGAGCGAAGTCGAGATGCGCTTGATTATCCCTGCCAATTGTTTTCGATGGTAATCAGGAATTCCTTAGCTTTGAGTGTGATGAAAGTAATTTATTTCGGAATGCTGATGTTTAGTCTTATTTCCTGTTCTACGTACAAGATTGCGGAACGCCATCTCAACCGAAAAATGGAGAAGGCCCAATTGGAGCAAACCACCTTTACCAATTCTGAATCTGATACGATTGAGTTTTGGGACAGTGGAGATACTTCGAAACCAGCAATGCTACTCGTTCATGGTTTTGGTGCTACTACAAAATACCAATGGTTCAAGCAGGTAAAGATGCTTAGTCGCGATTACCGGGTGATTGCCCCCAATTTAAATTATTTTGGAAATTCTGTTCCAGCAGAACCAAACTACACCGTTGCAGGGCAAGTGAAGTTATTAGAAACGTTGTTGGAACATCTTGATGTTGATACAATGACCATTTTTGGGGTGTCCTACGGTGGGTTGGTGAGCATTGAATATGCAAAATTACACCCAGATAGAATCGAGAAAATGCTTTTGTTTGATTCACCAATCAAATTTGCGGATAGCAGTGATATTGAGGCCGTAAAAACGTATTTTAACGCACCTTCTGTTGAAGAACTGTTCGTGCCATCAGATCCCAAAGGTCTCAATAAATTGATGTATCTCGCTACGGGAAAGAAATCACGGATTCCTGGGGGCTTTTTAAAGGAGTTTTATGCCAAAAGTTATGCATACAATTTCGAAGACAAGCGTAAGTTAATTGGAGGATTGCTTGCTGATATGGAGTTGTACAGCAATAGGGATTACACGTTCGAAATGCCTATTTTACTGATTTGGGGCAGTGAGGACAAAGTGGTCTCCCTGGAAACAGGAAGGAAACTTGTCGACTATTTAGGTGAAAATGCTGAATTGCATATTATTAACGGTGCCGCGCACATGCCAAATATCACGCATGAAAAGGAATTTAATGCGCATGTGTCTGAATTCTTGGGAAATCATGCGCCCAAATGAAACAAAAAAAGTACTCGGTTATTGCGTATATGTACTCAATGTAATTTGAAATAATTAGGGTTTTCAGGGGGAGCATATACAGAGATTCCCTCTATTAACGAGTAGCTTACTCCCATAACTTTGCAGTTATATTTTAATCCTAAACACAATTATTATGAGCAAAGGTACATTTAAGCTAACAACTTTATTTTTAGAACAGAAAAATCTCTTTTTGGAAGGGAATGGTGGATTTGATCCGAAAAATACACTTGGCGGAGCGGCATTTATGTCGGGACAAGTTAATCCAAGTGGAGAAATGTGGAAAATCATCGAATTGGATAACGGTTATTTTCAATTAACGACTGAATTTGTTGAATCGAAAGGTTTGGTCTTGGAAGGAAATGGCGGATTGGATCCAAAATGTACATTAGATGGAGCCGCATTTATGTCTCCTCAAACGGACGCTAGTGGTACGATGTGGAAGAAAATCCCTTTGGATAATGGGTACTTTCAATTGACAACTTTGTTTAAAGAAGCCGACGGTTTGGTTCTGGAAGGAAATGGTGGATTGGATCCGAAAAACACCTTAGGTGGTGCTGCATTCTTGTCAGGAGATACGAAAGCTTCAGGAACAATGTGGAAAATCGTTCCTATGGATTAATCCAAGGTTGATTTAATGAACTCCTGTTGATTCGTTGACAGGAGTTTTTTTTTACTTCCGAAGGATTTTGACATCGCCATTCAAACCAATTTTAATGATTTGCGATGGTCGGTTCATTTTTTCTTTCATGCGCATTTCAACAATGGCATCTACCCCCGATTTAACTTCGGCAACAACGTCATCATAGCAAGTAGGCGATGCGGTACCACTCAAATTGGCAGAGGTACTCACCAACGGTTTGCGCATACTTCGGATCAGTTTGAGGCATGTAGGGTCCTTTGTTATTCGAATTCCTACCGATCCGTCTTCTGCTAAAACAGAGGGAGCGAGATCTTTCGCATTGGGGTAAATGATGGTCAGTGGTTTTTCTGCAAAATCAGCGAGATCGTAACAGACTTCCAGAAACTCAGGGATGTATTTTTCTATCATCGGAAACCCATCAGCGAGAAGAATGAAACTTTTGTCTGTTCCGCGACCTTTCAACGCACTGATCCGTTGACATGCTGCTTCATTCGTAGCATCGCATCCCAATCCCCAAATGGTATCGCTAGGATAAAGAATGATACCGCCTGTTCTTAATGCTTCAATTGCTTTATCCATCTTATTTCAATAAATCAGGGCGACGTTCTTGTGTGCGTTCAATAGCCTTTTCTTCTCGCCATTGTTCTATTTTTCCGAAGTCACCAGAAAGCAAAACTTCAGGGACTTGCCATCCATTAAATTCGGGTGGTCTCGTGTAAACTGGCGGTGAGAGCAAATCGTCTTGAAAACTATCTGTCAATGCAGAGGTTTCATCGTTTAATACTCCTGGAATCAAACGCACAATGCTGTCGACCAATACGGCAGCCCCTAATTCGCCCCCAGATAAAACATACGATCCTATGGAAATCTCCTTCGTAATATAATGCTCGCGAATCCGCTCATCCACACCTTTGTAGTGTCCGCAGAGAATCATCAAATTGCCTTTCAAACTCAAATCGTTCGCCATGGATTGCACCAACAATTCCCCGTCAGGCGTCATGTAGATGATTTCATCATAGTTACGTTCTGCTTTTAACTTGTCGATCAAAGCAGCGATGGGTTGTATCGCAAGCACCATGCCTGCGCCGCCACCATATTGATAATCGTCCACGTTTTTGTGCTTGTCTGTCGAATAATCACGAATGTTGTGCAAATGCACTTCAAAATGACCTTTGTCTTGCGCACGTTTCATTATCGAGGCGGAAAAAGGACCTTCTAGTAATTCAGGGAGTATTGTGAGGATATCAATTCGCATAGGGCAAAATTACGTATTTTCGGAGCAGAATGAACGCACTTATGAAGCAAATACTTTTGATCGGATGCCTCTGTCTTACAACGCTCTCTTTTGGGCAATTAAAAGGAAATACCACGTTAAATTACACCGAATTAATTGAGAAATATCGGGAATTGGATGCGGCACACGCTGAAATTGAATTGTATGAAATGGGACCAAGCGATTACGGATTGCCCATTTATGTCGTGTTGGTCAATGCCACAGGGGATTCTCTTCAGTCATTTGAAAAAGCGAGAAATAGTACCACTTTATTGATCAATAACGCGATTCATCCAGGCGAACCAGATGGCGTCAATGCCTGTTTGATTTGGATTGAAGAATGGATTGAGAATGGCAAACCGAAAGATATTCCTGTTGTTGCCATAATTCCCGCGTACAATGTTGGAGGGATGATGAATCGCTCTGGAACTAGCAGGGCCAATCAGGATGGTCCAGAAGAATACGGGTTTAGAGGCAATGCGCAAAACCTCGATTTAAACCGTGATTTTATCAAGATGGACTCGAAAAACATGTTCACGTTCGCCAAAATATACCATGCACTGGACCCCGATGTTTTTATCGATACTCACGTGTCGAATGGTGCTGATTATCTGTACACGATGACTTATATTGCTTCAGTTCGCGAACGAATGGCGCCTTCTTTGGGTGATTTGATGCACGACGAAATGATTCCAGCATTGAAAGAGTCATCCGCTGAAAAATCCTTCGAACTGATTCCCTATGTGCATACGCGCAAACAAACTCCCGATGATGGCATTGAGGTGTTCAACGACTTGCCGCGCTATGCGATGGGATACGCTTCCTTGTTTAATGCCATCAGTTTCACAACAGAAACGCACATGTTAAAACCATTTCCGCAACGTGTTGAAGCGACGTATGTCTTTCTGTGTGCTACAATTGGCTGGATGCGTGATCAGAAAGAAGCGATAGAAATGGCGCGTGCCGAAGCGAAATCCTGGGATGCAAGTCTAACGCAATACAAGTTTAATTACACGTTGCAATCGGATAGCACTCAGTTATTGTTTAAAGGATTTACGTATTCCCGTCCAGAAAGCGCTGTAACAGGTTTGCCGCGATTGAAATATCATCGAGAGCAACCTTATGAGAAAATGGTGCCGTATTTTGATCATTACGAAGCGCAGGATTCAATTGAAATTCCGTTCTATATCCATGTGGGAGGCCAATGCACGGACGTGATTGCTCGTTTAAAAGCAAACAATGTAAAAATGATGGAAATCGGTGCTTCGGAATCGACATTTGCCGCAACCTTTCGGGTGCTTTCTTTTGAAAGTTCGAAGTCTCCGTACGAAGGGCATTTTTTGCATTCCAAGGTGCAAACGGAATTTTTAGAGCATCGAATCGAAATGAAATCTGGTGATGTCGTTATTCCTTTGAATCAGGCGAACCGACGTTTTATCATGTCGGTATTGACACCCGCAGCTCCAGACAGTTATTTCGCATGGAATTATATGGATTCCTACGTGCAACAAAAAGAATATTTTTCCCCTTATGTGTTCGAGGATACAGCAGCTAAAATGTTGGAAGAAGACGATCATTTGCGCAAAGAATTTGAAATTAAAAAGCAGACAGATCCCGATTTCGCAGCGTCTGATTGGCTGCAACTTTATTTCCTCTATACTAAGAGTGCTTTCTACGAACCAACACACAATTTATTGCCAGTTTCATTTCTAAATCCGTCTGAGAATCCACGTTAGAAGCTATTTATTGAATGTTTTGTTAACGATTTAATTTGATTTAGACCAAGTTCTTGGCTATTTTTGACGCCATACTTAAACGGTTTATGAAAAGACTTCTAACAACGCTTGTGGTTCTCACAAGTTTATCGACATTCGCGCAAGACACAACTTGGGTTCAAACGTATACATTCGACAGTATCTCTACGAGAAGAGCAAATTTTGATTTCCCTCAGGAATTGGATACCATGCGCTTTGAGAAAGTGTTAATGTACTACAAATTGAAATGTGATCCAGCAACACCTTGGGATCAATACAATTGCGGTGAGTGGGATTACCTGGCTTACACACGCATTTTCGATCATACAGGAATGATGGATTCCGTTCAGGTCGATTCGGTAAAGTATCTTAACAACTACAATTCGACTCCGAATTACACCTATGAGCCATATACAGGAGGGCGAATCGATGAGTTTGTGCGCGTTGAACATACCCGTTTGGCAGATACCTCTATCTTCAGTAATGTGAACAATGGAACCGGATTTACGATGTCTTTGCCTTTTGATGTTGCTACGGCAGGAAATACCTATCAAATGTTGGTGACTGCAGCTGAATTGAATTCAAGTGGTCTTGCAGCTGGTGATTTGCAATCGTTGTTTTTGTATCTAAATTCATTTGTTGCAAATGGGGAACTTTGGTATCCGACAATCTCGATTAAATCAACAACGGATATGGATCTGACGGCGTTTCATCATGATGGCTTCACGGAAGTATACGATATGTCGCGTCAAGGCGGAGCAACGGATTTAACTGTAGGAATAAATAAATTCCTGTTTTATCAACCATACACGTGGAATGGAACGGATAACTTGATTGTCGAATTTCATTTCGAATCGCCAACAGGAGGGCAGTTAAATACTATCGCCTTTGGTGAAGGAACAGGAAGTGGAACGGATGCCATTAATTATTCCGGTCGCAATGGGGCTATCAATTTTGACGGAACCAATCACGCTCTATTTGAGCTTTCAGATTTCGATTTGGGAGCCGATGTAACCATTGCTTTCTGGGCAAAAGGTTTAGGGAATACAGGAGTTAACACTTCTATTCTTGAAGGATACGATACTTTGAATAACCGAGTTTTAAACATCCACATGCCCTGGAGTAACAACCGAATTTATTGGGATGCAGGACAAGGAAGTAGTTACGACCGAATCGATCAGGACATGACGGGTGCTGGGATTGATAATGAATGGCATTATTGGGCATTTGTTAAAAGTACAACCACTGGAGAAATGAAAATTTTCAGAGACGGTGTACTTTGGCACAGTGGAACAGGATTGAATTCCCCTGTTGGTGATTTACACCGTTTGGTTATTGGTGCCAATCGAAGCCTCGCGAATCATTGGACAGGAAAAGTTGATGAATTCCAACTGTACAATGTGGCTGTTGACGACGCAACGATTGCGTCCTGGTACAATCAACGCATCACTAGTGCTCATCCCAATTGGAATGATTTGTTGGTGTATTACAATTTTGACGATGAAACTACAGCATACGATCAATCGCAAAATGATTATCTTCTCATGCCTTCTTCACTGGGTATGATTGACTTTACAGAACGTCCTTTGGTGGATGCGATGGCTGTTACCCGTCCTTTGTTCTATATTGGAGTGGGGTCTGTTTCAGGAGCAGGAATCACGGAAGAGAGACCGTATTACATGTCGAAAGAACCAGAAGTGGTTTTCGAGTTTGCTCCAGTGGATCACCATTTCGCAAT
>JBNKGN010000198.1:0-6527 GCA_050289845.1 Crocinitomicaceae bacterium
TAGCGTTTGATCGTATTTAATGCATGCATTACACTTGCCGTGTCGTCTTCTGAGAGATGCTTTAAATACTCTGGATGCTGTATATAAAAGGCATTTTGATAAGTTTTCAAGTGGGTTTGCCACACGTCGAAATAATGTGCTTTGGAGACAACAGAATTGTTGATAAAAATTAATGTAAAGTTAACGAGAGGGTACAAAAAAAGCCCTGACGAAATCGCCAGGGCTTTTGGAATCGAAATTCAAATTTATTTCACCAATGCAGAGAATGTTGCGTCTTCTGCATATTTAAGGAATTCTCTGTCTTTCATCGCTTTCGCTTTGTAAGCACCGTCCTTAGCAATTGCATTTTTAAGGTTGCTAACTACACCAGACAAGTTGTCTTGACGCGCTGCAGCAACAGCTTTAAGGTATGCTCCGTCTGCTGTGTCAGCATCGTCGCTTTTACCAATAGTTCCATCTACGTTATTAGCAGAACCATTCAACAATTGTGCAAGAGCAAGGTTGAAAGATGCATCCGCTTTGTTCAAGTTAGATACGGCACTTGAATAGTTTCCGTTTTGGATGTCCAAAATTCCTTTGTTGTAAGAAACTTCTTTTGCTCCACCTGCTTGAGCGAACAATTTCGCTGCTTTAGCACGGTCACCTTCAACACCTGCGATAGCTCCCAAGTTGTTTTTAGCGATTGCGTTGTCAGATGCGCTATTTGATTTCTCAAATTTTGCTTTTGCTTCAGACATTTTGTTCATTTCGTACAATACTGCTCCAACGTTGTTTGAAGTTCTTGGATCTTCTGGGTAACGCTCTTCAGCAATTTTGTAAACACGAAGTTTTTCGTTCAAGTCTGTGTAAAGAGTCGCGCAGAATAACAATTCTTCCAAGTCCAAAGTATCTGGTTTGCTTGTAGAATAGTTCATCATTTCTTCGTCAGAGAATCCAGTCAAATCGTAGTTTGCACTGATTTCAGCACGACGCAAAGCAGGGAAGATGTTTTTGTCCAAGTAAGTAAATGACTTACCAAGATCACGCATTTTTTGCTCACGAACTTCTGGATCTTTTTCTTGCTCCAAAATACGAAGTGTCACTTGTTTGTCACTGTCGTTCATTTTCGTGTCAGCAAGCAATTCTCTTTTAAACCCTTCGAAATCCTCTCCAGAACCTTTCTTGCTGTATGAAGCTTCGTCTTGTCCTTTTTCGTTTTTCGCTGACTTAGAGATTTTCATAGCTGACTCAGCTCCTGCGTTTGCACGATCGTCAGACAATGTAGTGTTCTTTCCTTGCTCACCTTCTGGAGATGCAAAACCAACTACGCTGATGTTTTTAACAGCAACTTTTGGATTTTCATTCGCCATTTTAAGAAATGCTTCCAAGTCTTTCATGTCTTGGTCTTTCATTTCTCCTGGTTTCACAACAAAACGACCTTTGTCGAAGTGAACCACAGCCATTTGAGATTCAGGAGTTACACGTTGGAAATTGTCTTTCGCGTAAATCACTTTGAAGTCTTTCTTCACTAAGTAAGGAGTGATGATACATGCGTCGCAAATTTCAGTTGCTTCAACATCACCTTTTTCTTTCTCTCCTTTGTAGATTTTTCCTGTTACAGTCAACTTGGATACTTCCATGTCAGCTTTGTAAGGAACTTTATCGGTATAGGTTATTTTACCACCTGCTTTGTACTGAATTGCGTCTCCGCTTCCAGTTGCTTTTTCACCTTGAACGCGAATTGGTTTCAAATTCGTGCTACCCAATGTAGGTGTGAATTCAACAGCTGCTTTTTTGTTCAATGATTTTTCAGGGAAAGTGATGTCCACTCTAATTGCTACAGAGTCACCGTGCATTTCCAAGGGATCTGGAGTACATGAGTAATCTACCTCTTTTAGCAAGTCACAACCGGTAGTTACACTACCAGCTACTGCGAGAAGAGCTAATACTTTGATGGTTTGCTTTTTCATAGTAAGTATAAATTCTAAATTTCTGTGCAATAATAGCAATAATTTTTCGAACCCATCAATGATTTATCAACACTTGGTACTTATTTTTTGATCCAAAATTGTTATATCGGAATTATCAGAACAAGCATTGATTAATTGCTGAATCGATTTATTGCTGATTGGGTGGATAAAATCAGGGGCGATTTCGCGCAAAGGTTCCAGTACAAAGCGGCGTTCGCTCATTTTGGGATGCGGGATCACTAGGTTGGGTGTGTTTGTGATAATTTCTGCTACGGTGAGAATGTCGATATCAATGGGACGGGAATTATATCCTTGATTTTCAGTTCGAATTCGTCCCAATTCACGTTCGATATCCTGAAATGCTACTAGTAATGCTTCCGGCGTGCAAGTGGTCTCCAGTAGCAAACAGATATTGAAAAAGTCGAGGTTGGCCTCAAAACCCCACGGTGGCGTGACGTAGATGGATGAAATTTTGAGAACTTTTCCCGTGCGATTAGCGATGGCTTCGACTGCTTTCGATAAATGCTCGTAGCGATCTTCGATATTACTCCCTAAGGAAACATAAACTAGTTGCCCCATTCGAAGGTTTCCATGAGTTTTTCAAGGTCCACTTGCAAGTAGTCCAATGTAGGTTTCAGTGAATCGTAATTGGGTGGGAAATTGAAAAGTACTTCTGCGTATGCGAAATGTTTCGTACTGTCCGTCAGATAAAATTGAAATGGCGTTGCCACATCTCCTTCCAATCGAAAAATTGTTCCGTAAACGTTCGATTCTGGACGCAATATAGAACGGTCAATTATGTCAGTCGCTTTCGATTTGTGTCGATCAACTTCGTCATTCGCATTATTAATATAGTACGCCAGTGGTTCGTTCATTTCCCAATAACGGAAATAGATCGTTCCGTTCATAGGTCCGAGTTGAATTCTTCGATGGCACAAGCTGTTCTCGTCATTGGGAGCCTGCTCCACTTTGTAAGCATCGGATAGTGCAAAGGAGTATGCACATGAATCTTTATAGGTGGAATACGTATGCTCAGGTAAATCGGTGCGCAAATACGCGGGCGGCTTCGGAATAAAAGTTTCGTCGCCACAAGAAGCAAGAAGCAAAAGTAGCAGTCCCGAAATTAGCAATTTGATGTTCATTTTTCCGTGTCTAGTTTGATGGCTTTCACCATTTTAATGCGTTTTTTGTCACTGGATTCGACCACAAGTTTCAATGGACCAATCGTAACATGTTCGTTGTTTTTCAGAATTCTTCCTGCTACTTCAACGATTAATCCGCCAATCGTTTCAGTGGCTTGCGTGTCAATTTCCAAATCTTCTTCCAAAATGTCCATGACTTTATAGAAATCTACCAGGGCCATTTTCCCTTCAAAGAGGTAGGTTGTTTCATTTATTTTGGTGTAAGCCAACTCGTCTTCATCAAATTCATCCGTGATATCTCCCACAATTTCCTCGAGTACATCTTCCAGTGTGACAATTCCACTTGTTCCCCCGTATTCATCGACAACCATGGCGATATGGACTTTTTTCTCCTGAAAATCCTTTAATAAGTCGTCGATTTTTCGATTTTCCGTAACGAAGAAAGGTTGGCGCATGAGCGATTTCCAGTCAGCGTCTTCTTTTAGATTAAGGAATGGAAGGAGGTCTTTGATAAACAAAACGCCCACGATTTTGTCGAACGATTCTTCGTATACGGGCAATCGTGAGTGACCGCATTCCAAAATTTTGTCAATGACTTCCTGATATTCGTCCGAAACTTCGATAGCGTGAACATCGAGTCTCGGTCGCATAATTTGTCGCACTTCCGTTGAACCAAATTTCACAATTCCTTCAAGGATACGATGTTCGTTATCCGGAGTTTGATCGTCTTTTGTGAGGGCTAAGGCATGTTCCAGTTCATCTGTAGATAAATTCACTTTTCCCTTTCGCATGCGTTTTTGGATAATGCCTGTTCCAGAAACAAGTACCGATCGCAACCAGGAGATCGGAGGGAGGTCGTTTGCATAATAAAGCGGTCGTCCCATCATTTTCGCGAAAGCCAAAGATCGTTTTGTCGCATATATTTTAGGAACAACTTCTCCTAACAAAAGTAAGGTAAGCGTGATTGCTACAAATTCGAGCATAAACTGTGCTGTTGCGCTCAGTCCAGATTGTTCGAAAACAAGGTGCATTATTGAACTGGATAGAATTACGATTCCGACATTCACAAAGTTGTTTGCGATCAGAATAGTTGCTAACAATTCTTGGGGTTTGTCGAGCAATTTGTTCACGAAATCGGCACTTTTGCCAGTGTCATTACGTAACAATTCTTTGTCTGCTGGGCTTAAGGAGAAAAATGCCGCTTCTGATCCCGAAACGAGTGCGGAAATCATTATGAGCGACAATAGTATAGTAAGAGAGATATAATCGCCTGCAGATCCGAAACCTGCGGAGGCTATTTGATAGAGTGGTTCAAAACTCGCGGGGTCTTCCATGATTGAGAGAAAGCAAAGAATTTAAAAGGGTAAGTCGTCCTTGTCCTTGTTAATAATGTCGTCGACACGTGAAGGTGGTTCTGGAGTTCCTGTTTGGCTGTAAGGCGCCTGAGGAGCATCGTGTCGGGGTTCGGGACGTGATAAAATGGTCATTTCGTCGGCAATCACTTCTGTTGTATAACGTGTATTCCCTTCTTTGTCCTGCCAGGAGCGCTTTTTCAATTTGCCTTCGACATAGACCTTGGTGCCTTTTTTAACATACTTCTCCACTACTTCAGCCAAACCTCTCCAGGCTACAACGTCATGCCAGTCTGTGTTTTCTACGCGTTGTCCTGTGTTTTTATCGAGATAACTTTCAGACGTTGCTATTGGGAAATTGGCTACCGTAGCGCCATTTTCAAGATGTCTAACTTCGGGATCTTTTCCAAGGTTCCCAATTAAAATTACTTTGTTGACGGTTCCTGCCATTCAGATTTTGATTAATTAAATTAAAGGTACAAAAAAATTAAACTTCGAGCGGATTCTCTTCGAGGTATCTGTCAATTATGCGCGGTAATGGGTAGTCCTGAATTGATGCTGTCGGGATTTTGAGGTATTTCGATGCTCCTTTTTTAGGAAAAGTTTGCAAGATATGGAATACCGCGTGAATGTGCTGATGACTTAGTTTATGAACGATGGTATTTGATTCTGCAATTTTGTTTGGGAGCATGGTTGGGTCAATTTCTGGCGTTTCCGTTTCGATGACCGGAAATTGATACAATTGTTGCCAAATATCCTTTTTTGTGCGCTGTTCAATCAACGTGGCGCCGTTTTCCAGGTAGATTAAGTAGTGGAAATAGCGGTTGCGTACTTTGGTTTTTTTTGATTTAACGGGCAGGTCCAGGAAGGTCTTTTTCGCGCGCCCTTCGCAGATTTCGCCGACAGGACAATTTTCACAGTCAGGTTGTGTGGGGGTACAAATCAATGCGCCGATTTCCATCATGGCCTGGTTGTGGTCGGCAGGATGTTTTTCTGAGATTAGTGCATCTGCGAGATGCTGAAACTCTTTTTGTCCAGCAGTTGAATCTATGGGCGTGGCTACGTTAAAAGCCCGACTTAAAAAGCGATAAACGTTTCCATCTACGACGGCTTTCGGTTCATTAAAGGCAAAAGACGCGATGGCAGCAGCTGTATAATTCCCAACTCCTTTGAGTTCCAAAATTTCTTTGAAGGTATCGGGGAAAATGCCCTGTCGCTCGTTGGCGATCATTTTAGCTGAGAAGTGCAGATTTCTGGCGCGACTGTAGTATCCCAAACCTTGCCAATCATTCAAAACATCTTGCTCGGAAGCGTTTGCTAAATCGGTAATAGTGGGGTAGTGTTTTACGAATTTTTCATAGTACGCTCTTCCTTGTTCTACTCTTGTTTGTTGCAGGATTATTTCTGAAAGCCAAATTTTGTAGGGGTCTTGGGTCGATCTCCACGGAAGATGTCTTTTATTTTGTCTATACCAATCGCGGATTAATAGGGAAAAATGTTGCATTCAGAGAAAAACGATTAATTATTGCTGCAAAATTAACCATTAAACAAAAGAGAAAAGTATTTTTGCCCCCGAGTTAAAATTAAACATCAAAAAATCAATAAGATATGACGAAAGCGGATATCGTTGCGGACATTGCAGAAGAGACTGGGTTAGAGAGAGTTGAAGCTCTAAAAGCTGTTGAGGCATTCATGAACTCTGTAAAGGCATCTTTGGCGAACGGTCAAAACGTTTACCTACGTGGATTTGGGAGCTTTGTAGTGAAAGAAAGAGCAGAGAAAACGGGACGTAACATTTCGAAGAATACGGCGATTATTATCCCTGCTCACAACATTCCTTCATTCAAACCTGCGAAAACTTTCGTAGAAGACGTGAAGACAAGCGTTAAAGTGAAAAAATAATTGTAAATCAATATTTGGGAGAAATTCCAAATGGATTTATTACCTTTGCACTCTCACTTTTTCAGTGGGAGTGTTTTTTTTCCTCTTAATGAGGAGATTACAAAGGAAATTAAGTTGAACTGTAATATATAGGAACTATGCCAAGTGGTAAAAAAAGAAAAAGACATAAGATGTCTACGCAC
>JBNKGN010000199.1:0-6517 GCA_050289845.1 Crocinitomicaceae bacterium
ACTCAGTTGTGTTTCCTCAACCATGTCTCTAATTGCGGCGTTTTTGCGATTTCTGCGCGGACGAATATTCATAATTTCACTGTGTATAAACAAAATTAACAATTCACTTGTAATATGGCTATTTTTGCTATTTTTAGGTCACTAATTAACGTAGTTCGATAAATATGAAATTATCCATGATCAAACCACTCGGATACTGTATCGTAGGTTTAGTGTTATTCAGCGCTTGCGGTGAGGAAGCAAAACCACAGGAAAAAGCGGAAGAAGAGGTATTTGACAAAGACAGTCCTTTTCACGCAGTTTTCGATGATGAAATCTTTAGTATTCCCTCTCCTATTCAAACGGGATATTTGATAAAGAAGTTGAATCTTTCCTTCGACCAATCTTTATTGAGTTCACGCACTACGGTTGACACGTATATTACTGAACACCAACAAGCGCTGAATCTTGGCGTTTATGGAACCGATCTTGGCTACGTTTCCATGTATGGTCAAAAAAATATTTCGCTCAATTATTTGAATACAATTGAAAAATTAACCGAACAATTGGGATTGGACGCTGCATTTAATGCCGACTTCATTGCGAAATTCGAGAAAAGCAATGGCAATGAAGATGAAATGGTTCTTTTAATGTCAAAAGCGTTCAAAAAAGCCGACAACTTCCTTAAAAATGCCAATCGAAAAGCAGTTTCTGCGAAAATTTTAACTGGTGGTTGGATTGAATCAATGTACATCGCTTGTCAACTTCACAGCAAAAAAGAAAGTGAGGAAATTAAACGACGTATCGGTGAACAAAACAATCTTTAGAGTCGATCATCGCCTTGTTAACAGCTTACAATCAAGATAACAGCAACGATGCACTGTTAGAGAAAATGACGGATTTAAAAGTTTCCTTCGATAAAATTATTCTCAACTACGAATTCGAAGTGCCAGACACGGATGCAAGCAAGCATCTAACAACGTTCAAGAACACGTATGAAGTCGTTTTTGATGCAGCTCTGGTAAAAGAAATTACCGAAAAAATTACCAACATCCGAAATTCAATAATCAAAGCGTAACACGATGAAATTCATTCTAACAGCACTTACATTTTTTATAATAGGAAGCTCTTTCGGACAGGATTGCGAACGCATCGTGGAGAATTGTGAAACCTTATTGAACAAAAACACCAACGGTTCTGAGTTCATTTCGGATGGTCAGGTCTACACCGCATTTTTAGACCGCGGAGAATTTGCCCGATTCGAAACTACTTTCTTTGGAGGATCCACGTATCGCATTGCTGCAAGCGCTGGTGACGACGAGGATTATGTGATTTTTACCATCAAAGATCCCGAAGGAAATATCTTGTTTTCAAACAGAAACTACAAAAACGCACCGTATTGGGACTTTAAAGTAGAAGAAAGTATTCCGATCACAATCGAAGTACAATTGGATCCAGATTTGAAATTTTCCGGATGCTGCGTAATGCTAATCGGTTTCAAAAAATAATCCTACGCCTACATGAGCGAGCGCATTCTACGTGCCTTAATGCAGCTCTTTGCTATTGTAGCAAAGGTCGATGACATATCGCATGAAAATCAAGAAAGCGCCGTAATCCAAAGTACACGTGGTAAGGAAATTATCGAAGGTTTCTTAAAGTCGGAGTTAAGCTCTTCCGACGTCAAGAAATACCTGAATATATTTGATGATTTCCTGATTTCTACGCGTGGAAAACTCTATAATAAATCAGGGGATCGAAAACGAACCTCACTCCATTCCGTGAAAGTTTTGCGGATTTGTGAACAGATCAACACGGAGTTAACGCAGCGTCAAAAGTTCATCGTACTTGTTCGCATTTTCGAATTCATCCATTTCGACGATGTCATTTCCGAACAAGAAATGGATTTCATTCGCACCGTGGCCGATTCCTTCAATATCAGCGACGAAGAATTTCGGCAAATTCATCAATTTATTGATTCCACTGCAGAAGACATTGCGGACGAAGAAAATCATGTGTATTACTGCGGAACGAATTCAACAAGCTTCGAAAAAGCAAAACTTTCTGTCGTCAATGGTATCGATGGCTTTATTCACGCGATTTACATTGTCAGCGTAAAAACCATCTTCTTTCGCTATTTTGGAAAAGACGAATTGTTCGTAAATGGTCAAATCGCCGATTCGGACAAAACACACGTTTTTAACATTGGTTCTACGATTCGTACTACGAAAAGTGCGCAAATCTATTATAGTGATCTCATTTCAAGGGTAAATGACAAGCGCGACAGTCAACCAATTCGTTTTCGTGCCGATGCTATCAGTCACGCATTTAAAGCTGGAGAAGTTGCACTTAAACCTTTGACTTTTGTAGCGAAGGAAGGGAATCTGATCGGAATCATGGGGGGTTCTGGAACAGGAAAAACAACCCTACTGAACGTTCTCAACGGAAAAATAACGCCCACCGAAGGAAAATTACTTATAAACGGCGTCAATCTCCATCAAAATCCGAAAGCGCTGGAAGGCGTTATTGGCTACGTAAGTCAAAATGATTTGCTGATTGAAGAACTTTCAGTATTCGACAATTTGTTTTATAGCGCCCGACTTTGTATGAAAGGCTATAGCGATGCCGCACTAACCAAACGCGTCGTCGAGGTATTGAAAATGCTAGGATTGTATGAAATCCGCAAATTGAAAGTTGGTTCTACGTTGGACAAAGTGATTTCAGGTGGACAGCGAAAACGGCTGAATATCGCACTGGAACTCATTCGTGAACCTTCGATCCTATTTGTTGACGAGCCCACCTCAGGACTTTCGAGTCGCGATTCGGAAAACATCATGGACCTCTTGAAGGAACTTGCGCTTGCAGGTAAATTGGTGTTCGTTGTGATCCATCAACCGTCATCGAATATTTTCAAACTTTTCGATCGGCTGTTAATCATGGATAAAGGCGGCTACCCTATTTATGATGGCAATCCCTTAAATGCGATCGTCCATTTCAAAACCTTCTCCTATCGAGGAAATGCTCACGAACGCGAATGCAGTTTGTGTGGAAATGTCAATCCCGAGCAGATTTTTGATTTAATCGATGCCCGAATTGTAGACGAATTTGGAAATGAAACAACGGATCGCAAAAAATCACCGCAAGATTGGCACAGCCTTTACTTGAAACATCGCAACACCATAGAATTGCCCGAATCCGATGTCCAAATTAAAGCAACCTCCAAACTCCCTTCGAAATTTCGGCAGTTTTGGACCTACGTGGTTCGTGACATATTGAGCAAAGTTTCCAATCTGCAATACATTCTTGTCAATGCGCTTGTAGCACCAAGTTTGGCGTTGGTTTTGAGCTTTTTTATAAAGTACTTCGATCGTGTAGATGGTGATCCTTCCTACTCCTATTATGGCAACGAGAATATCCCTCAGTACATTTTTATCGCCGTAATTGTCGCTATTTTCTTAGGACTCACCGTTTCAGCAGAGGAAATAAACAAGGACAAAGAAATTTTGAGTCGTGAATCCTATTTGAACATTTCCCGAAACAGTTATTTGTTATCCAAAATTCTAATTCTCTTCTCCATCTCTGCGATACAAACGATTTTATTCGTGCTGATCGGTAATTGGATCCTTGAAATCCAAGGGATGTGGTTCGAATATTGGTTGATTCTCTTCTCCACTGCATGTGCTTCGAACTTACTAGGACTTAATATCTCCAGCGCTTTTAACTCGGCAAAAGTCATTTATATTATCGTTCCCCTTTTGATCATCCCACAATTGCTTTTCAGTGGTGTCATTGTGAAATTTGAGAAACTACACCCTTCTCTGTCCGATGCAACCAAAGTTCCGTGGGTGGGAAATGTAATGGTATCGCGCTGGGCTTATGAGGGATTAGCAGTAGAACAATGTTCCAACAACGCACTTTCGAAAGAAACGTTCGATTACAACGTCTTGAAGAGTGAAGCCAAATGGAAGCAAGATTATTGGCTGCCTGAAATCCGCACACGCATCGGTATTTTAATCGAAGCTGAAGCCTATGGAAAATCAAAAGCTGCGAGCGCCCGAAAGCTATTAATCAATGAAATTGAAAAAGAAAATGCGCGAATAAGCAATCTGTCGTGTAAAAACTGTATTGCCGATTTAAAATCGAAGCCAATGAATAAGGAAGAAGATTTTAAAGAAATCAACGCATTCCTGGCCTCTTTAAAAATACACTGGACAGCACGAATTTCAAAAAACAACGTTGCCATCGATAAATTCATTCGTAAAACCGGACAATCGAACTATTTGGAATTAAAGAAACGGAATGTGAATGAGGCGCTTCGCAATTTACTGACCAATCGAACAGAATCGAACAAGGTAATTATCGCAAATCACCAACTCTTTCAGAACGACGATCCCATTTTCAACGATCCACAGGGAACGCCATTCTTTCAAACACATTTTTACGCGCCGCACAAATACTTATTTGGACGTAAATACAGCACATTCCACATCAACCTTATGGTAATTTGGGGCATTGCAATTCTCACCTATATCGCGTTGTACTTCGATATAATTCGACGCTTTCTGGTGGTCTCCGTTCGACTTTTCAAGCGTGTGACAGGAAAGACCAGAAAAAAAGCCACTATCTAAGGATAGCAGCTTTCTTTATATCTAATGATTTTAGTGCTTACATCAACATTCCTCCGCATACCTGGATCGTTTGTCCAGTAATATAGGCAGACATATCTGATCCCAAGAAAACCGCGCAATCTGCCACATCTTTCGGCAAACCTCCTCTTTTCAAAGGAATCGACGCACGCCATTCGTTCACCACTTTTTCGTCCAAAGCTTCTGTCATTTCCGTTTCAATAAACCCAGGAGCAATTGCGTTACAGCGAATATTGCGCGATCCCAACTCTTGTGCAACAGATTTCGTAAATCCAATCATCCCCGCTTTTGAAGCAGCATAATTCGCTTGTCCAGCATTTCCACTTACTCCAACAACAGAAGACATATTAATAATAGATCCCTTACGTGCTTTTAGCATTGGACGTTGCACTGCTTTTGTTAAATTAAACGCCGACTTCAAATTGGTATTCATCACTTCATCCCATTGCTCTTCCGTCATACGCATCAACAAAGTGTCACGTGTAATTCCAGCGTTATTAATCAACACATCAATAGTTCCAAAAGCCTCCACAACCTGATCCACGAGTTCTTGTGCCTGATCGAATTTCGACGCGTCGGATTTGAATCCTTTCACCGTACCTCCGTTCGCAGAGAGTTCCACTTCCAAAGCTCGTGCTTTATCTTCCGAAGAGAGATAAGTAAAAGCAACCGTTGCTCCCTGATTAACGCATTCTTCAGCAATTGATTTCCCGATTCCTCTTGAAGCACCGGTGATTAAGACAACTTTCCCGTCTAATAGTTTCATGTGATCATTTTTTTGCCAAATATACACATTCTATCGGGTCAGAAAATCCATTCTTCAGTGGATGAATTGAATTTTTATCGATCAATACCAGAAATTTGAAAGAGGAAGGACCGTCTTAT
Source organism: Crocinitomicaceae bacterium (assembly GCA_050289845.1). GTDB lineage: Bacteria > Bacteroidota > Bacteroidia > Flavobacteriales_D > Crocinitomicaceae > UBA4466. Next base: position 5,508 of record JBNKGN010000199.1, read on the forward strand.
AAACAGTCCTTTTCCCAAATGATGTCTGCAATTTAGATTACTTTTTCAAGATCATCTCCAACGCTTCTATCCATGGTTGAAGTCCATCAGCAATTTCAAGAGCTCTGTCGTGATACCGCTTGTTTAATTGCGCATTGTTTCGAAGTAAGTACTGAAAGATCTGAAGTGCATCTCGTTGCTGTCGCGTCATCTGATCTCGATCTAATTCACTGATTTTTTGATACTTTTTCATGGTGTGATTTTTTTTTGATTTCGCCCCACACCTTGTCTTTCGGGCAGAAGATACAAGGCATTTCGGGGCGCGCGCGGAACGAAATTTCATTTCAGCCTTTTAGCTTTCTGGCAGAAAGACATACCCTTGCGACTTCAAAAAAAATCACTCCATGGAAATGGAGAAAGCGTGAATAACGAAATAAATAGTACGTATAAAAGTGTCATTAGCTACAAAAGCAGCCCCTTTTTAGGGTCATATATTCCCGAAACAAGCAGAAATATTCACTACGACGGGCAAATTGCTAAACGACGCCGCAAACATGAGCAATAATAAACACTGATTGTTAAATTTGAATAGGTTTAGTTGTAAAAGGTAGGTTAGGTATAAGGGAGTAATGGCACCTACCATTGCTCTCTTTTTTTTGCCTAGTTAAAAAAGTCCCAGGTAATCCCGACACGCACTCGAGTGCTGGCAATAGGATAACCAACCAACTCCAAGATTGTACGATCGTTCCAGAAGTATCCGATGTTTTCAAATCGGGCAAAAAAGCGAAATTGCGAAATCCCTAAAGAAGCAAAAGCATGCAGATTAATCATTCCAGGATTTTGAAGATTTGTTGCGACTCCCCAGTTATACGAGTCGATTGATGGAATAAAGCTTCGCAACGCGTGTCCAGATTGATACGATCCTTCCACACCAATCACCGCTTCCAACTTCCTTGCTTTGAATAGCTTCCCTTTGAAATACATCCGCGTATAGCATTGTGCAATTGGTAAATAATTGTGTTTGTCCGTGG
>JBNKGN010000200.1:0-6507 GCA_050289845.1 Crocinitomicaceae bacterium
ATATCCAACAGGAACCAACCCTGAATTGGTAACCTTGCGCTTGATCTCACCCGATGAAAACGTTGTCGTGATGTACAATTCGACCGAAGATCCACTCTTTTCCTTCGATCCTGGAAAACGCAATCTACTTATAGGGATTTTACCGAACAATGAAATTGTTGCGGCATCAAACAAAGACTTCGATGCTGTTCGAACAAAACGAAAAGGTGCTTCACACACATTTGTCCTAAAGAAAACAGGACTGAAATTGAAAAAACCAGAGGATATCATGAAATACATGAATCAGTTGATTTAATCGTACATGCGGAGAAATTCCTTTGTTTTCCTTTGTTTTCTTTTTGTTGTTGTGACACGTGTATGCTCACAACAGCCCTTGATTGGGGTGAAAGAAGGGCAATGGCTTTTGCTTGACAAAGGAAAAACAATCACATTGCCTAAAAATTACTACGATGTTGGTGATTTTGATCAGCACGGATTGGCCTATTTTGCCGTAGCGGGAAAGTATGGAGTGATCGATGCCAAAGGCAATGAAGTAGTCGCGGCACAATTCAATAGAATTCAATCACATGGATACGGTTATTTTACGACACTCACGGAAGATGGCGGGCTATTGTTGCAATTAAAGAACGATTCGATCTATGTCGATTCGTGTCTCAAGTGGTCTGTCAAAGACAAATACTGGATGTCTGTTCAAAAAGAATCAGGCAAGTTTTATCTCAACCTCCCTTCTGCAAAGCGATGGAATCTGGACAGTCTCTACAAAATTGAACAAACAGGATTTGGATATTGCTCCCTTTCGGATACAAGCGACCATGTTACCTATTTTGATCATTTGGGGAATGCGTTTGAAAAAGAAAAAGAATCGGTCGTCTTTTACCCCGATTATGTTCGTGTGAAACGAAATCTAGAGGATCGGATCGTAACCGAGGCGTATACCTATTTGTTGCCTGAAAACGTTGTGCGAATTGAGTACACAGGAGCGTTCCTACAATATTCAACGAATACCAATACCGTTCGAATTGATCCAATGGGGAAAACTATATTGGACGTTCCTTTTGAGAATGTGTCTCCTGGAGGTCGTGATCGGTTAATTGTACTCCGTGATTTTAAATATGGTTTAATTGACGGATCCGGAACGATTTTGATTCCAGCAGCGTACAATTTTTTAGCACCACACGGTGAATTTTTTCTCGCAGAAACAGAAGAAGGTACTGGTGTTATTCGTGTGGATGGCACAACAGTTGTTCCTTGCAAGTACAGTAATGTGAGGCAACGCGGCGCTCTCTATGAAGTCGAAACGGAAGCAGGACTCAAAGGATTGTATTCAACGATTTCAGGAGGGTATTTGTTAGAACCGAAGTTCAAGAAGATTGCTGTTTCACAGGACAAGGTAAGAGGTTGGCTGAATACACAACTGCAAATCGTCACTTTTGACGAAAAACACCAAATCGTGAATCAATTAACACTGGACAATACCGTCAGTAAATTTGGAGGTGCGATGAGTCAGAAAGGGTTCGACAAACGCTTGTTTTCCATTGGATGGTTTTACGAAAAGACACCCATTTTTGACGCGGAAGGATTTTCTGTCGGTGAGAATCTTCGCTGGGGAATTCGTGATAGCCAGGACAGTATTATTTCTGAACCACGCTATCCAACCCCGATTTACGTGCCAGAGATGGATTTCAGTTTGATCTACTTGGGAAAGAAAGAATTCAATTGGATGGGAATGGAATTGAGCGAAACAATGACTTTCGGAGGAATTGAATTGAACAAGGGGCGAAATATGGGAATCCAATTTGTTTCAGTGGATACTTTGGACGGGCTGAGTAGGGACTTTGTGCGTTTTTCTTCATTGGAAGGCATGGGCTACATTACCAAAGATAATAAAGTGAACAAGGTGCTCAATATCGACTATCAAGACGACGAATTTGTGCGCTTTGCTACGTCAGCAACCAATGAAATTATCGGATGCGAAGACAACACTCCAGATGGGATACAGTTGTCGTCCTATTCCTGGGGAGCTAAAAAAGGACCGCGCTCTTGGTCGAGTAATCGCAAGGAGTATAAGATGGTGCAATTGCCCGATGCCCAATGGAACTATCTCACGCCTTCAGGTACCTTACTTTTCAATACACCATTCGAATTTGCGGAACGTTTCAAGTTTCGGACAGCCATTGTTAAAACGGAGGGGAAATGGGGCGTTATTAACTCAGATTCATTAGTGATACCCGCCGAATTTTCACGAATCGATCGTATGCCAGAATTGGGAGATACCATCTTTCGTGTGATGCGATCGCAAGGTGGATTGCGTTTTCTAGACCGTCAATCAAACGTGATTCCTCTGGAGATTGAGAAAGTGGTGAAAATGACCCGTGACTATGCAATCGTCATGAGCAATGGAAAGCAATTGGTGATAAACGATAAATATGAAGTCGTATCAACGATTGGAGAAACATATCGCAATTTGACGGACCGTTATTTTTTCACGCGGATCGAACGCGAAAATCAAATTTTTGATGCGACAGGTGCACATTTCGCGACAATCGCAGCCAGACCCAAAGACGTTTTCAACGATCAGCTTATTCTTGCCGTGGATGGAAACAATTTCGGATTATTAGACGTTTTTGGTGATACGCTTGTTCCTTTTGAGTTTACAGAAATTGAAGCCTTGGGAGAATTTATTGTAGCACGAAATAGACAAACGAGTTGGTTGCTTGATGTGACAGGAGAATTATTAGTTGATGCTGGTTCTGCAAGGGTTTTGGTTGATTCTATAACGAACAATTACGCCATCTGTGAAAACGATAAAGTGTTTGTCTATAACAGTAATGGCGAGCGTATTCACAAAGAGAAAGGAATTCAACCCGACGTGTTTGTAGGCAATTTTCTCATTGAACTACGGAATGCTGGACGCTCCGTAAATATTGTCAATGATGCACTTGTGTTGCCCGTTTCGATAAAGTCAATCACACCCGTGGATCATTTTGGTTACATTCTGCACACACGTGAAGGATACGAGTATTTTGACAAGAATTGGAATGCCTTTGCTCCCTGTTCGAAAGCAGTGTCTCTGCGTTACTTGGGGAGCGGGGTGGTGCGCGTGAAAAGTGAAACTGGAAAATTTTTATTCTCACCTTCTTATGGAAAGCAGGCTATTTCCGGACGTCCTGTTGGAGAATTTAATAGCGGTTATTTGCTGATTGAAAACAAACGAAAGTACTATTATATCGGTCTGAACTTTGGTGAATCCTTCGATTTGGAATATGCCGATGCACAACCGTTTCAGGACGGATACGCGGCCGTGAAATTAAACCGGGGTTGGACGATTATCGATGTCAATGGGTTTCACAAATCACTCGATTCTTATGGAGAAATTGAAGTGCACGGAAATGGTTTGTTCTCCACCTCTAAATCCGCATTGTTCGGACTATTTAACAGTCAGGGGACGGAAATTTTACCCGTCGAATACGAGCGTATCAAAGTGATGGAAAACAATGTCATTCAAGCGGTCAAAAACGGAGAGATTTACTATTTCAAAAATGACGGAACCGCTATACCGTATTAAGTATCTGCCTGCGAAAGACTGCCTTTGATTCACTTTTCGTCCTTAAAAAGCTCTGAATCTGCCAACTTTTCAGCGATTGTGCCAATCAGAACTGCCAGACTGTCCTATTTTAACTATTGGCAGTATCTTTGTCGTTCTCAAAATTCAGAAAAAGTACATACTATGTCAGAAGATACGACTCAGAATAACGAAGAACAATTGCAAGATCAAGCGAACGTTGATACGAACGAAGCAACAGCGAATGAGGCATCGAAAGAGCCTACCATGGAAGATCGCTACGCCGAATTAAACGATAAGTACATTCGCATCCACGCGGAATTCGATAATTACCGAAAACGCACGAACAAGGAGAAAATGGACATCATCAATTCTGCAAATGCTGGGGTATTACGTGATTTAATTCCTGTGATTGATGATTTTGAACGTGCCATTGCCAACAACGAAAAATTGGAGGATATAAATGCTGTCAAAGAAGGCTTTACGTTGATCTTTAATAAGCTAAATTCCATTCTTCAAGCGAAAGGATTGAAAGAAATGAAGGTGCAAGGCGAGCCTTTTGATAGTGAAATTCACGAAGCGATTGCCAATATTCCTGCACCGAAGAAAAAAGATGTAGGAAAGGTGATTGAAGCCGTAGAAAAAGGGTATTACCTGAATGATAAAGTGATCCGTTACGCGAAAGTAGTCGTTGGACAGTAAGAAATATTATGAGCGATAAAAGAGATTATTACGAAGTATTAGGGGTCTCCAAAGGTGCGACTGAAGCTGAGATTAAAAAGGCATACCGCAAATTGGCCCTGAAATACCATCCCGATAAAAATCAAGGTGATGCAAGTGCCGAGGACAAGTTTAAGGAAGCTGCTGAGGCCTATGAAGTTTTAAGTAACGCCGAAAAGAAAAGCCGCTACGATCAATTTGGTCATGCTGGTGTTGGTGGTGCTGGTGGATTTGGTGGCGGCATGAACATGGACGACATCTTCTCCCAGTTTGGTGATATTTTTGGAGGCGCTTTTGGAGGGGGCGGTAGTTTTGGCGGTGCTCGAGGGGGCGCACGCGTGGTCAAAGGTTCCAATCTTCGTGTAAAAATGAAATTGACCCTTCAGGAAATTGCCGAAGGCGTCGCGAAAAAAATTAAGGTTAACAAGTTGGTCAACGCTGACGGAGTTACCTATAAAAATTGTCAAACCTGTAACGGTACAGGGCGTATTACGAGAGTGTCGCAAACCTTTTTGGGAGCCATGCAAACGCAAACGACGTGCAATACTTGTCGCGGTGCTGGTAAAATGATCGATCAAAAACCTTCCGATGCAGATGCACAAGGGTTGAAACGCAAAGAAGAAGTCATCGAAATTGAGATTCCTGCAGGAGTGGAAGAAGGGATGCAATTGAGCGTCACTGGAAAAGGAAATGCGGGACCGTTCAACGGAATTCCAGGAGATTTGATCGTTGTGATTGAAGAAGTGGAGCACGAAGAATTGCGCCGCGATGGACAACATTTGCACTACGAAGCGTACGTCAATTTTGTGGACGCCGTTTTGGGAGAATCAATTGAAATTCCAACCATTTCTGGGAAAGCAAAAATCAAAGTTGAGCCAGGAACACAAAGCGGTAAAACATTGCGATTGAAAGGGAAAGGTTTGCCAATTCTTCAAGGGTACGGAAGCGGAGATTTGTTCGTTCATATCAATGTGTGGACACCGAAGAAAGTATCGAAATCGGAGAAGGAACTTTTAGAAAAACTAAAGGACAGCGACAATTTCCAACCAAAACCAGATCATACCGATAAAGGCTTCTTTCAACGAATGAAAGACATGTTCCAATAAGGATGAGTTTCGCGAAAGGAGCTAAAGAAGGATCGAAGCGATGGGAGCATTATTTGTTGACTATCGGATTGACTTTTTTGGGACTAATATCGGGTTCTGTCGTTAGTTATAAAATTGCACTTTACTCAGAAAACATCCGCACAAATCCTGGAGGATGGATGAGTTTTGGAGTTCAATTATTGCCATTTGCTGTTGGTTTGACGGTGTTCTTTTTGTGTGTGCGCTTCATTCACAAGGCACCGATATTGAGTGTCGTGACTTCCCGTAAATCCTTTGATTTTAAACGGTTTTTTCTCGCCTTTGGGATTTGGTTGAGTCTGTTGGTTCTTTTTTTAATCGTTGCCGTTGCATTTGGTACGCCCATTGAGATTCGATGGGAACTTGAGAAAATCCTGCCGTTATTGTTGGTGAGTCTAATTTTACTGCCTATTCAAACAGCTTTTGAAGATGTTCTCTATCGTGGCTACCTTTTACAAGGATTAACCAATGCCGTGGGAAAGGCGGGGTTGAGTGTACTCATTTTGGGCGTACTTTTTGGATGGATGCATTCAGGGAATCCAGAAGTAAAAACCTTTGGCTACGGGATCGTTTGGTTCTATGTGATCTCAGGATTATTTATGGGGATATTGGCGCATCTCGACGATGGGTTGGAATTGGGAATGGGCTATCATTTCGCGAACAATTTTTTCGGTGCTGTTATTTTGACCAATACTTGGCAAGTATTTCAAACAGATGCTCTGATATTGGACCTCTCGAACCCCTATTTTGGTTGGGAGAATTGGGCGACGTTGCTCCTCGTACAGCCAATGCTTTTGTTTCTTTTTTACAAGATTTATCGCTGGAAGAATCCGCTTCAGAAAATAAAGGATTGATCCTGTAAGATTTGTAATCGAATACCGATCTTAATCAGCGAAATCGTATTTTTACGCAAAAAAAACGGCAATATGAAAACCTATTACGATCCCGAAGACTTGAAAAAATTTGGAAAAATCAGTGAATTTCAACCAGAATTAGGGAAGAAATTTTTTGATTATTACGGTACTGTCTTTGAAGAAGGAGCCTTGACCAAACGAGAAAAATCGTTGATTGCACTAGCTGTTGCGCACGCGGTACAATGTC
>JBNKGN010000201.1:0-6435 GCA_050289845.1 Crocinitomicaceae bacterium
GGTTTAATTCCCTTGTTGGGGGATGCTGTTGTTGGTAAGGATGGCAAAGGAATATTCGCGGTGGATTATACGTTGACGGGTTCTATTGAACAGCCAAAAACTTCAATTCAGAGGGAGTCTCTTACAGAAAATATTCTTTCTTTAGCCCTAGCTTTTTCTTCATCTCTTCGGGCACCTCCTATACATGCATTGAAACCATGTTTTTCAATTCCATTTAAAAGGGAAACTGTTTGAAGCGCATTTCTACTGGCATATTTACCTGATTCTTCCTGCACTAAATTTGCGTCAATAGCATCTTGAACATATTCTATATGAAGATTTAAACCATACTTACTCACCAATTCATCTCTAAATTGAATAGTTTCCGGGAAATTATGTCCTGTGTCCACATGCAGCAATGAGAAAGGCATTTTGGCGGGATAAAACGCTTTTTTCGCAAGGTGCGTTACGACAATAGAATCCTTTCCGCCTGAAAACAATATCACCGGATTTTGAAAGGTTGCCGCCACTTCGCGCAACACGAAAATGGCTTCAGACTCTAATTCGTCAATATGATTGAGATAGTATTTACTCATTTCAAATGTAATTTGCTTGCAATCACTTCCATCACTTTGTCGACAGCAGTGTTCACGTCCATGTTTTCGGTATTGATTTCAATATCTGGGTTTTCAGGAGCTTCGTAAGGTGCGGTAATGCCCGTAAACGAAGGGATTTTTCCTTCACGTGCCTTTTGATACAATCCTTTGACATCCCGACGTTCGCATTCTTCGATCGGCGTGTTCAAATAGACCTCTACAAAATTTTCACTACCGACAATTGATCGGATGCCTTCCCGACTGCTTTTGTAAGGAGAAATAAACGATCCCAAAACAACAATTCCAGCGTCGACAAATAATTTGGCGATTTCGGCAACACGACGGATATTTTCTTCGCGATCGTCTGCTGAAAAGGTCAATTTACTATTGATTCCATCCCGAATGTTATCGCCATCCAGAGGATATGTGTGGATCCCCATTCCATGAAGTCGTACTTCTAATGCACTGGAAAGGGTTGATTTTCCCGAGCCAGAAAGTCCTGTAAACCAAATCAAAAAAGAGCCGTGATTTTTAATGGCTTGGCGGTCCTCTTTGGATAACTTAAATTCCTGACGAACGATGTATGGATTCATTTACTTGTACGTTTCGATTTATCCAATCCGAAATCAGAACGGTACCACGCACGCTCGTGAAAATAATACATCACCATTTTAATTGCGGCTTCCGCGATGGCAACACCTGATGCTTTGCTTATTGCAGCTTTGTCTTCTCGAAAGAAGAAATAGGCCAACAAAAATGTCGTTGCTGATGCGACAATTCTCCACGTGATCGTTTTCGCAATATGTCGTTTTCTCGATTGGTTCATTTGCTTACACAGTTCAAACAAATATAGCCTTTCAAAGCTATTAAATCCAGTAAATTGAATGTAATTCGTTCAGAATCGGAAGGAAACCAACGACGATCTGTGTGGGTGTTTATTTTAATGCGGACCAATACCAGTCGATTGCTTCGCTTAGTCCCGTTTTCAGATTGTGGGAGGGACGATAGCCAAGAAGGGATTTTGCTTTTTCAATCGAAGCCAGTGAATGCGGAATGTCTCCAGCACGTTCAGGTCCGAATTTTACGGCAACGGAAGTGATTTCTGAATCGAATTTCCCGAGCAGTACTTTCAGAAGTGTAACCAACTCCAATAACGTCGATTGGTCTCCCACGGCGGTGTTGAAAACTTCTCCGATGGCTGCCTTGTTGTCGGTCATTGCCGCAAGATGATTCATTTGAATCACATTATCGATATAAGTGAAGTCGCGCGAATTCGTTCCGTCTCCATTGATCACAGGTGATTCATGGTCCATGAAGAGTTGTACAAATTTGGGAATGACCGCGGCATAGGCTCCATTGGGCGATTGGCGTCGACCGAAGACATTGAAATAACGCAAACCAATAATTTCCATCCCGTAATTCAAGCCAAAGACATGTGCGTAGAGTTCATTCACGTATTTGGTGACAGCGTACGGAGAGAGGGGCTTGCCAATTTGATCTTCTACTTTGGGTAATTCTTTGGAATCACCATAAGTGGAGGAACTAGCCGCATACACAAAGCGTTTTACGTTAGCGTCGCGCGCTGCAACCAACATGTTCAAAAAACCAGAAACATTGGCTTCGTTTGTTGCTATTGGATTGTTTAAAGAACGCGGAACAGAACCTAAAGCAGCTTGATGCAGTACAAAATCAACACCAGAACAAGCTTTGTGACACGTGTCTAAATCGCAAATGTCCCCTTCGATAAATGTGAAGTTCGGATGGCTCAGAAAAGGCGTGATGTTGTTGCGATCTCCCGTTGATAGGTTGTCCAAACAAACAACACGATTGTTGTGTTGCAATAAATTTTCACAAAGATTAGAGCCGATAAACCCTGCTCCCCCTGTGACCAAAACAGCACTATTTTCTATACTTCGATATTCCACTCTTTCTATCCTTCTTTCACCGCATTTGGTTGGGTGAAAATCCGCCGCTATATTACGAAGAATACGTCGATTTATGGGTAGGTTTTACCAGAATAAATTGAATCTTAGCTGAAGATTATTGCTCCTGAATAGCGTGTAAACAATCTCTGAGTGCCATTTTCCAGCTTCGTGGTGTGATGCCGAAATCCTTTTCAATACGTGAGCAATCCAGGACCGAATAACTCGGTCGTTTGGCAGGTGTTGGGTATGCTGAAGTTGGGATAGGATGGATGTGACAAGGTAGTTTCGCCTGTTCCATGATCTCTTGCGCAAAAGTACACCAGGTTATCGCGCCACTGTTACAGAAGTGATAAATTCCTGTGCGTGTATTCCAGCTGGTTTCCAATGCGATTTTCAAGCAGGCATCGGCAAGATCTCTCGCATAGGTTGGACTTCCCGTTTGGTCATTGACTACATTGAGATCGTCTTTTTGCGCACCGTGAAGCAACATTGTTTTAACGAAATTCTTTCCAAAAGAGGAAAATACCCAGGAAGTACGAATGATGATTGCGGGGATCGTACTCGACATAATGGCGGCTTCTCCTGCTTGCTTAGATGCACCGTATACCCCGATCGGAGCAATTGGGTTGTCCGTTCTGTAGGGTGCAGTTCCTTTTCCATCAAAAACGTAATCTGTCGAAATGTGAAGGAGTCGAACACCATGAATTTCGCACAATTCAACCAGGTTTTGAACGCCCGTTTTATTGACAGCAAAAGCGGCTTCTCGATCTTCTTCTGCTTTGTCAACAGCAGTGTAGGCCGCACAGTTAATGATTGTGTCAATTTTATTGACGCGAATAAGTTGTTCGAGAATTGCCTTGTTAGTGATATCGCCATCTTCCGACCCTACGAAAAAAAATGTAGCAGGAGCATTTTTTGATAGAAGTTGAATTTCGGAACCGAGTTGCCCGTTTTTGCCTGTTACCAGAATGTTCATTGCTAAAAAGGCGTTACAAATGTTTCCAGCGTCTCCAAAATTCCATCTTTCTCAGACAGTTTAACTTCTTCAGACGAAATCTTCCAATCGATGTTCAGCTTGGGGTCGTTCCAGGCAATACCACCTTCAGTTTCTGGGGCATAAAAATTATCCACTTTATAAGAAAAAATGGCTGTTTCACTCAAAACGGCAAATCCATGAGCGAATCCTCTTGGCACGAACAGCTGTCTTTTGTTGCTAGCGCTTAATTCAACGGCAAAATAATTTCCATAGGTACGGGAATTGGATCGGAGGTCCACCGCAACATCTAAAACAGTTCCTTCGACAACACGCACTAATTTCGCTTGTGCCATGGGGGGCTTTTGGAAGTGCAATCCCCGAACAACACCTCTGGAAGATTTGGATTCGTTGTCCTGCACAAAGTGCGTATCGGCGATGTTTTCGCGAAACCAGGAATCACTAAACGATTCGAAAAAATAACCGCGTTCATCGCCAAATACCTTGGGTTCTATTATGTACAAATCGGGGATGCCCGTTTCGGTTCGTTTCATTTTTTTGAGACGCGTTTGATTAAGTATTCTCCGTATCCAGACTTTGCTAAAGGTCGTGCTAATTCCAGTACTTTTTCCGCATTAATAAAACCTTGTTCATAGGCGATTTCTTCGAGGCAAGCGACTTTCAACCCTTGTCGTTTTTCGATAGTTTGGATGAAACTACTTGCTTCCAAAAGAGAATCGTGCGTTCCTGTGTCCAGCCATGCGTAGCCACGTCCCATCAATTCAACTTTTAATTGTCCGCGTTTCAAATATTCTTCATTGACAGTCGTGATTTCTAACTCTCCACGTGCGGAAGGTTGAATGTTTTTGGCGATTTCAATGACGTCGTTTGGATAAAAATAGAGGCCTACGACTGCAAAGTTTGATCGTGGATGCTCTGGTTTTTCTTCGATAGAAATAACGTTTCCTTCGGAATCAAATTCAGCGACACCGTATCGTTCAGGATCGTTGACGTAATAACCAAAAACAGTTGACTTCCGATCTTTCTCTACGTTTTCACGTGCAGATTGAAGCATTTTTGTGAGACCGTGTCCGTAGAAAATATTGTCGCCCAAAACAAGACAAACATCATCGTCACCAATAAATTCTTCTCCGATGATAAAGGCTTGTGCCAGTCCGTCTGGACTCGGTTGTTCTTTGTAATGAAGATTCACACCGAAATTGCTACCATCGCCTAAAAGTTTTTCGAAATTCGGAAGGTCTTCGGGAGTGCTGATGATTAAAATTTCACGAATTCCCGATAGCATGAGTACCGACAAAGGATAATAAATCATCGGTTTGTCATACAGCGGTAATAATTGCTTAGATACTCCTTTGGTGATGGGGTAGAGGCGCGTGCCTGATCCACCTGCTAAAACGATTCCTTTCATATAATTTGGCGACTTACGTGCGTAAAAGTAGGGAAAATAAAGTTTTTGCAACGGCTTTTCATTCGTAAGACCAAATCTCGGGAGGATATTTTACGAATGTGCATCTTGGGGCAATTAAACGTGTTCTTCTCCGTTAATTAGCACCAATTGATTATCTTTACGCGCTCGTTATGTACGGCTAAATTACAACGTTCGATGAAAAAAATACAAATGGTCGATTTGATTTCTCAATATGAGAAGATCAAACCAGCAGTAGACTCGGCAATTAGCTCCATTTTGGAAACTGCCCAATTTATAAACGGACCCGAGGTGAAAGCGTTCCAATCAGAATTGGAAACGTATCTTGGAGTCAAACATGTGATTCCATGTGCCAACGGTACAGATGCACTTCAAATAGCGTTGATGGCGCTTGGGCTGAAACCTGGAGACGAGGTGATCACGCCCTCTTTTACGTATATCGCAACAGTTGAGGTGGTAGCACTTTTGGGATTGAAACCCGTCTTTGTCGATGTAGATAAAAAGACTTTTTGTGTGGATCCAGAGCAATTAGAGCAGGCGATCACATCGAAAACAAAAGCGATTGTACCTGTACACTTGTATGGTCAGTCCGTAAATATGGAAGCGATCATGGCGATTGCTGACAAGCATGGAATTCCTGTAGTGGAAGACAATGCACAAGCCATCGGAAGTGATTATCATTTCAGTGATGGACGTTCGCAAAAAACAGGAACGATTGGAGCCATTGGATGTACATCATTCTTTCCATCAAAAAACCTGGGTTGCTACGGAGATGGTGGTGCAATTTGTACGAACGACGATACCCTTGCCGATAAAATGCGCATGATTGCCAATCACGGTCAAAGTGAGCGCTATTATCACGATATGGTGGGGGTGAATTCTCGATTGGATAGCATTCAGGCAGCCGTATTGCGAATCAAACTTCGTGAATTAGACAATTACATCGAAGCACGAAGAAAAGTAGCTGATCAGTACGATGCGTTCTTTGCGCAATTCGAAGGCGTCTTTACGCCGTATCGTGACGCAAGCTCAAAACATGTGTTTCATCAATACACGATGATTCTTGAGGGAATTGATCGCGACGAACTCAATGCGTTCTTAGCGGAAAGAGACATTCCTTCCATGATTTATTATCCGGTTCCTGCACACAAACAAAAAATGTTTGCGGCGTTTAATAGCGGTGCAACGGAACTACCAGTTACAGATTGGTTGACGGGGCGTGTGCTTTCGTTGCCAATCCACACGGAAATGGAAGCAGATCAGATGGAATACATCTGTAATGCCGTATCCGAATTTATGAATGTAAAAGCGAAAAGTACAGTATGAAGAAAATCGCAGTGATCGGGACAGGTTATGTTGGTTTGGTTTCGGGAACATGTTTTGCCGAGACAGGAAATCAGGTAATTTGTGTAGATATTGACGAAAATAAGGTAGCCAAAATGCGTGATGGTAAAGTGCCAATTTACGAACCGCATTTGGACGTGATTTTTGAACGCAACATTAAAGCGAATCGAA
>JBNKGN010000202.1:0-6422 GCA_050289845.1 Crocinitomicaceae bacterium
GATCCACATGTAAGAATCACATGCTGTAATTACATCGGTTCCTGTAGTTGAATAGTTGATGGTCAAATCAAGAGTTACAACCGAATCACATCCCGCAGCATTCGTTAATGTGTGCGTTGCAGTGTTGTTGGATGCGGTGTATGTATTACCATCGATCCACATGTAAGAATCACAAGCTGTAATTACATCCGTACCTGTTGTTGAATAGTTGATCGTTAAATCTAAAGTTACTACCGAATCACATCCGTTTACTGAACCGCCAACTATGGTGTGTGTTGCCGTGTTGTTTGACGCTGTATAGGTATTTCCATCAATCCACATGTAAGATTCACAAGCCGTAATTACATCGGTTCCTGTCGCAACCGTCGTTATTGTTAAATCAAGCGTTACCACTGAATCACAACCTGCTGCATTCGTTAAGGTATGCGTAGCTGTATTGTTCGATGCGGTATAAGTGTTTCCGTCGATCCACATGTATGAATTACACGCCGAAATGACATCGGTCGCACTTGTTGAATAGTTAACGGTTAAGTCCAATGTTACTACCGAATCGCAACCTGCCGCATTTGTTAAGGTATGCGTAGCTGTGTTATTCGATGCAGTATAGGTATTTCCATCAATCCACAAATAAGAATCACATGCCGTTATAACATCCGTTCCTGTAGTTGAATAGTTGATCGTTAAATCCAATGTTACTACCGAATCACATCCGGCTGCATTCGTTAAGGTATGCGTTGCGGTGTTATTCGATACAGTGTAGGTGTTTCCATCGATCCACATGTAAGAATCACATGCTGTGATTACATCAGTTGCCGTAGATTCACTACCAATTGCAATTGTAACATCTGAACTATTCGGACAGACTCCTGAGGTTGTGTAGGTGACTGTATAACTTCCCTGTGAAGATGCGGACACGTCAATAACACCCGTTGAGGCATTAATGGATAATCCTGATGGAGAACTTGAGAATGTTCCACCAGGTGTGCCAGTTATGTTCGCTGGTGGATCACTGGCATTCGTACAATACGACGCGGAGGTATAACTGAACGAAGCATCATCCTGAGGGTTAACGGTCAGGTTAATGGTCAATATACTATCACAACCAGAAGCATTCGGTATGGTATCCATATAGGTGCCCGACATTGTATAGGTTTCATCACCACTCGGCACAGTATAAGAGCCACAAGCTGTTTCGTTAATTGTATTGGTTGAGTTAGAGCACCCAGACAACCACGTAACATCTACGATAAGTGAATCAACCTCAAATTGATTACATACTGTCGCGGAATCCAGATAAACGTGCAATTCCCCCGTGAATGTTGCCGTGTATGTTATCGCTGGATAAACGCCACAATAATCGTCGTTAAAATCAACGATGGTTCCTGTGCCAGAATTAATTAATGTCATCTGCGGATCCCATCCTACATCAAAACCAGCTTGTCCTGCAAACGGTGTTCCCGCCGGCCAAAGGGAAGTTTGACTTCCATCGTAAGATAATGATCCTGGCAGATAAGGTCCACTATTACACGTGCTGATTTCGTAGGTTTCACCTGCAACCACATCTACTTTGTGGTAATCTCCTCCCCAGGTCGCATACCCTGTTTGAGTTCCAGCAGTTCCTTGAACCGTTGGTGTCAGGTCGTAATATCCAAAATTCTGAAAATTATCAGCAGGTAAAGGGCATTGTGCCATTAATGATAGTGGGATCATTAATATAGCAGTTAAAAAAAAGAATCGCAAATGACTCATGAGTATTTAGATTTAAAATTTATGAGCAGCCAAGCTACCTCATTCCGTTCAAAAGAGAAATTTTTTGTTGTGAACTCACTATAAAACAGCACCAAATACCGCTTTATTGATGTTAAAAAATACCGATTATTGAATCGAATTTGGTAGCCAATACGATACCTTTGTAGTTCTAAATAGAACTTATCGGGAACATGAAGAATTTCATTTGCTTTACCCTTCTTTTTGTTACCTTATGTTGTACTCCTTCCTGAAAAACATCCTCTCGGACAAAGGAAATCACCATCTGGATTTGCTCCATTGGCGTTAGACTTTAGTGAGATCGATAAAAAGAATGCTCTTCAGTAAAAACACTGGACAATAAGGTGGTCCGAATTGAAAGCAATGGAAGTGTCTGGTCATTAAAAAGAGTGATTTAAAGTGGGGTTCGGAGGTAAAAAGGTAGCACTATTGAAAATAAAATAAGCGAATGGTTGTACATTAGCTTCGAGAATATGAATGTAAATGAACCCGTTAAAATCGTGGAGAGCAGTTTACTCGAATAATAAGCTAACGCGATAAGCTTTTAAGAGCAAGAGGCATGAAAAAGATCAAAATACTAGTCGTTGAGGACGAATTAATTATTGCAGAGGGTATCTGCGAAACTTTGGAAGCGTTCGGGTATGAAGTATTCGAACCAGCAGCAACATATGATAAAGCTCTGAAAATTATTGAAAATGACTTGCCTGATTTAGCAATTCTCGATATCCGCTTGAATGGTGAAAAAACTGGAATTGATTTGGGAAGAGTCATAAAAGAACGATATAATTTTCCCTTCATTTTTCTGACATCCAATTCGGATAGCGCAACATTCGGTGAAGTAGTAACTGTTGAACCCTCAGCTTTCTTGGCCAAACCGTATGTAAAAGATGAACTCTATGCAGCTATCGAACTAGCGATTTTAAACTTTTCCAAGCAAGAAATCGATACGAGCAAGGCGGTTGATCCGTTTTATAAGGAGTCCATCTTTGTGAAGAAAAAAGACTTCTTTGTTCGTGTTCAATTCGAAGAAATCAAGTTTGTTAAAAGCGACAATGTGTACCTGGATGTACATCTTACCTCCAACAAGGTACTTTCAGTTCGAGGAACAATGGATGACTTTATTTCAAGGCTTGATGAACGTTTTCTCCGATGTCACAGAAGCTACATTATTAACCTGGACTTGCTAAAATCATTCAATCACAACACGCTGATTCTCGAAAATGAAGAAATCCCAATTGGCTCAAAATATGCACATGAGATTGCCACAAGATTCAATATAATTTAACCCTCTTG
Source organism: Crocinitomicaceae bacterium (assembly GCA_050289845.1). Classification (GTDB taxonomy): domain Bacteria; phylum Bacteroidota; class Bacteroidia; order Flavobacteriales_D; family Crocinitomicaceae; genus UBA4466. The sequence goes on from JBNKGN010000202.1 coordinate 3,061, forward strand.
TCATGAATTGGAGAACACTCCTTATTTTCTTGTTTATCAAAATCTCAGCATATGGGCAATTTGATAATAATGAATTCTACGATCGGGTTGAAGATTATATTTTAATCGGAAATGTAGATTCTGCTAAAGTCAAATTAAAACATAGTGATCTTCGGCACACTCTTTATTCAAAGGTACTTTCCAGACTAGCGAACAATTCTAATCTTTCATCAAAGGATTATTTAATGTTCATAAAACGAACAACAGCACGGCTGGATGTCGACTATCTGATGCTGGCGAGGTATTTCGATAATCATATTCCTGTCCCGAAGAAATCGCGTATTGATTATGACTATGTTGAAGCAAATTGGCACTTAATCAGTCGACTTAGAAACGAAGCGGAAATTGACAGATCCAATAAATTTCAAATCAAACTTGAAGCCTACATTAACAGGTTTGATCAAAATCTTCGAAATGTTCGGCGTGCCAAGGTTTTAGCTAATTCGCACAAGATTCTGATGAAGATCATTGAACGCGATACCAATGGGATCCTATTGAATGAAAAAAGTGAACGGGAAGCTCTTGCTTTGAAGGATACCAATTTGATTATTCTGACAAAATACAATAGATGTGAATTCTTAATTTTTACGAATGAACTGGATGAATATGTGCAGGTCAGTAAATATTGTTATCAGCTGGACTCGATGCGATCCAATAAAAGTCCACTTTATTATGGGAATCTGACGCATCTCATTGATGCTTTGATATACAAAGGAGGAGAAGATGAGTTCGTCATTAAGTTATTGAAAGAATTTTACAACTCTAAACAACGGAAACTTTCATACTCGCTTTTTCTCAAGTATTTACGCTACCAGAAACCCTATTCAGACCAGGCAAAAATTGTATTTGATTTATTTGGTATTGACGACGTTGTAGCCTTGTGCGAAACACTCGATGTACAATGTCAATCAACGTTGAATCCCCTGGAATACTACTATCTGCTCAATGAAGCACGGTATATGTTGTATAACTATGAAGAGTATGAACAGGCTATGCTGTACGCGGATAAAATTGTTAATGTTAACCGGGAAACCTACTCGAAAAATTTGTCCCGCTCCATGGCCAACTATCAAAGCAGTTTGGTTAGGATGGAAGAGAAAGCCAAACTTATGGTTGAGAAACGTCAGAAAAAACTCTACCGTATTATTGCAGTTCTTTCAGGTGCACTCTTTCTACTAGTTCTTATCGCTTTCATTCGGATGCGTTACAAGAAAAAAAGTTTATCGCTTAAAAACGAAAAAATAGAAAAACAGCGAATAGCACTCGAAAGGGGAGCCGAGGAAAAAGCACTATTAATCAAAGAAATTCACCATCGTGTAAAAAACAACTTTCAAATAGTTTCCAGTTTACTCGACTTACAGATGAAAGGGCTAAGCAAGGATGAAGTTGAAACTTTAAAAGAAATTCAAGGTAGGATTAACGCTATGGCCGTTGTTCATCAAAAGTTATATGAGAATGAAAAGTTCATGATTTCGCTAAACAATTATATCGAAGACTTGATTCAGGAAATCAAGGTTGTTTTGAATCAAAAAGCGGTCACCATCATAACGGATATCCCTGTTACCATAAAACTGGACCTCGATACGGCGATTCCCTTAGGGCTAATCATTAATGAGTTGTTAACGAATGCATTCAAATATGGTGTTAATCCAGATTTAGCTAAGAATGAAATTCGAATTGAGGTGGTTTCTAATGAAGATAGCTATGAACTGTCTTTATCTGATAGCGGTTACGGTATTCCTGATGAAATTGATGTGAATTCTACAAAAACCTTGGGGCTTCGTTTGGTAAGACGATTGACAGAACAATTAAACGGAAGTTTGCTCTACTTCAATGATCACGGGGCAAATTTCGTCATCAAGTTTAAGCAAAAGGGATCTTAACAGCCTCAGTGTACTTTGAATTGGAATGCCGTTGCATTTAATCGAAACCTTTCGGCGTACTTTTTATTGCTTTATGAAACTACTTTTTACCCTCCAAAGGGGGCGAAACAGATTTTCCGTCAAAATTATTCGCCATTCAACACCTCTAACTATACATTCATAACCACTATCACGTTTATTCTTTGTTTCTTTGCACTTTAATTCATACACATGGGAAATATCATTGCCATAGTAGGTCGACCAAACGTAGGAAAATCAACTCTTTTTAATCGTCTCACAGAATCCAAACAAGCCATTGTAAAGGAAGTTAGTGGTGTTACTCGCGACCGTTTGTATGGCCGAGGCGAATGGAACGGCATCCCATTTTCCGTAATTGATACGGGAGGATACGCAAAAGGTACAGACGATGTGTTTGAAGCAGAAATCCGTAAGCAAGTAGAAATCGCGATTGAAGAAGCGAACGTCATTATTTTCATGTTGGATGTCATGACCGGAGTGGTTGATCTCGACTTGATGGTTGCGGAACTCCTGCGTAAATCAAAGAAAAAAGTGTTCATCGGGGCGAACAAGGTAGACAACACCGAACGCGTGGGCTTATCGTCCGAATTTTGGTCACTTGGACTTGGGGATGTCTACGATTTGTCGGCTGCGAATGGTTCGGGAACTGGAGATTTATTAGACGATATCGTTAAAGTGTTTTCGAAAGACGACGATTCAGGAAAGGGGCGTGAAGATTTGCCGCATTTCGCCATTATTGGAAAACCGAACGTTGGAAAATCTTCTTTGGTGAATGCACTCACGGGCGAAGAGCGCAATATTGTAACAAGTATATCTGGTACAACTCGCGATTCCATCAACACGCGTTACAATGCCTTCGGATTCGATTTTATCATGGTGGACACCGCTGGAATTCGTAAAAAAGCAAAAGTAACTGAGGATATCGAATATTACTCTGTGTTGCGTTCTGTGCGATCCATTGAAAGTGCCGATGTCTGTATATTCATGATCGATGCGGAAGAAGGCATCCAAAAACAAGATTTACATATTTACTACATCATCGAGAAAAACTCAAAAGGTGTGGTCGTTTTAGTCAATAAATGGGATTTGGTCGAAAAAGACCATAAAACCATGAAAGAATATGAAGAAAAAGTGAGAGCGCAATTGGCACCTTTCAACGACGTTCCGATCATTTTCACATCGACAATTACAAAGCAACGGATTCACAAAGCATTGGAAGCGGCAACGGAAGTTTTTCAAAATAGAATTAAGAAAATTCCGACTTCTACCCTCAACGAAGTGATGTTAGAAATTATTGAAGCCACCCCACCACCTTCTGTGAAAGGAAAATACGTAAAAATAAAATATGTACAGCAATTGCCGACCCATGCACCTGCATTTGCTTTCTTTTGTAATTTGCCGCAGTACATTCCCGATAGTTAC
>JBNKGN010000203.1:0-6401 GCA_050289845.1 Crocinitomicaceae bacterium
ACTGCTTATGTTTGTATTGTGGAAATCCTTCAAACGCCAACGTGAAATCTTTTTCGGATTGTCTTTTTTCCTGATTACAATTCTACCTCTTGTGCAATTTGTACCTTTTGGAAAAGCGTTGTCGAGTGAACGGTATACCTACCTTGCGTATTTGGGACTCTTTTATATTATCGCGACGGGGATCAGCTATTTGAGCAAGACCTTCAAACCACAAAGCACATTTATTTACGGTGGTGTTCTTCTCTGGATTTCAATTTTAGGGATTCAAACATGGCAGCAATCGACCATTTGGAAAAATGGTGAAACCCTTTGGAACCAAGTCATTGACGTTCATCCTGATGGGTATTGGGGGTATTTTGGACGCGGTCTGTTCTACAAAAAGCAACAACAAAACACATTGGCCTTCCAAGAATTTGAGAAAAGCATTTCCCTTACACCTTCCGCAGAAGCACTGTACGAAAGAGGATTATTATTCGAAGAAACGAACGATCTTACACATGCCGAATCAGATTATAGGAATTCCCTTGCCTTGCTTCCTGACAACCCCAAAGCACATTTGAATTTGGGAATTGTACTAGCGAAACAGCAAGAGATGGATGCGGCACTTACGCAGTTCAAGAAAGCTGTAGAATGCGATCAAAGTTATTCATTGGCACATTTCAATTATGCTACGGCACTAAAAATGAAGGGACAATTTGAAAAATCCCTGCGCCATTATGATACGGCAATCCGCCTGGAACCCAAAAACAGTCAATATTGGGAATTTAGAGCGGCACTTCATGCAAGTCGCCATCGTTTAAAACTTGCTTTGCATGATTTCGAAAAAGCGCTTCTGTTAAAACCTGAAAATGCTGTCGCTCATTTCAATATTGCACTTATTTACGATGCTTTGCACCAGTCTGAAAAGGCAAAATCCCACGCAAGAAAAGCAAAATACTACGGCTATCAGATTCCCTCTGAAAAGGGATACCTCCTGCATTGATCATTACTTATTGCTGACGGAATTTCAATTTTATGGTTGACTTATCCTCTTCTGTTTTCAGCAAACGAAGTACTTCTTGTATGAATGAATCTTCTGGTTGCCGTTCCAATAATATCTCGCAATACTTCACAGCATCCTCGTACGCTTCAGCTTCAATAGATGTATGAATTGCGATTCTAAGTGCCTTTATTGGATTGGGATATTTCATTGCCACCAACGTTGGAATATAGTCATTCGCCTGTTTGAACTCTTTGCGCAAGAAATGAACCACAACAAGATCGTACACATTTTTTCGATACAGTGGACTAAACGTAAACGCCTTCTTATAATTTGCAAGAGCCAATTCTAAATCAGGGTGCGCTTCATTGTTCTGATACAAGTTTCCCAAATGATTTACGATCGCGCTGAATTCGACATCTTTTCCTTTAATGGCATACCCTTCATTGTCGCGAATAAACTTTTTCAGACGCCGTATTTTCTGCGTTTCCGATGGCAATCGATCAATTCCTCTGAGCACAGGTGTACTCGCTCCAATCCAATAGGTTCGAAAACTGTGCGTTCCCATGCTAACGAGACGTTCCCCTTGCGACGCTTGACTTCCGTTCACGAAAATAGCGGTCACCCCGAGAAAGAGTAATCCAATTATTGGAACCATTGCATACGATTCGAAAGAACGTTCCGGTTTTTCTTCGGGACGCATAGTTGTTACCAAAATGATGGAAAATACGATCATTAGTATCCCCGGAATACTCATCAAATCCCAATCGAACGCCATGGAAAGCAAAGGGTTTAGAACAAAGAAAACAGGAAGATACAAGAGTAACGCGACAATCATTACCTGTACTAAAGGATGGTTGAACTGCACCCTTTTTCTGTAAAAAATCAACAAGCTAACGACCAGCATCATAGCACCTGCGGACCAAAGGAACCACAAATTGAAATAATCAAAGAAATGGGACGGGCTAAAAAGATTGTATCGATCCAAAGGGCTTCCCTCACTCGATTTTAGCGGTAGAAATATCACATCAAAAATAGTATCTTCCTTATAACTTCTTCCGCTGAACAGGCTTCTCGTCACCATCGTGTAAACGTAGATTCCGAGCAAATAAACGGGAGTAACCACTGCTAAAAAGAGGTTTTTCCAGGAAGTCGTCCAGCCTTTGTTTCGACGGTATTGCAGCACAACACAAAGCACCGCAATCAATAGTGTCAATCCTCCTGTAACGTGGAATTTAAAACTAAGTAACGCAAGAATAAAAAGCACCACAGCCCATTTCACAGATGGCTTCTCATGATAGCGAATAACGCTGTACCAGAAAACACTCAAAAGAAAGTAAACAGGAGCATAGATCTCAATATGACCACAGAACGCGAGGGTCAACGGTGCACCAAACACTACAGCAGTCAACAATACACGTTGAATCATCCTTTTTGTCAAGCGATGGATGATGGCCATCATAAAAAAGAGATATCCAGCTCCACAAAAAGCGCCAACCGTACGAAAGGCTTGCAATACCGTAACTTCCGAATAGTATGAAATCCACCCCACGAGTCCGTACGTTGTAGCTGTACCCAGTTTCAATTCGGTGAAATCAAAACTCAGTATTTTTTGAATAAAGACAGGATCCAGGGATGCTACCGATGCTTCTCGATTCGGTAAAATCCCCAGCGCATCTCCGTAAATATCATTGAAAATGGGGAATTTGTAATAGAATACAAACCCAAAAAACGCTCCCACAAACCGCCAAAGCATGCCATTTCCACTTTCCTTTTCCAGACCTTTCCACGGGTTCTTGTTTTGAAAATAAAGCGTAGCGATCACTGCAGCTACAAGGAGAAGCATTCCAGACACCCCAGGCAAAAAAGACGGATAATGGAATCCCCAAAAAACATCTGGGAACAAGATCCCCAATGCATACAAGCCAAAAATGGTCAAGGCGATTACGAGTATTCCTTTTTGATCTTTTATCCCAAGTCCATTCATCTCTGTTCTGGTGTTTTTAATTCCCCTAAAAATCCTTTACTTAAAAAGATCCTGGCTAAGTCGAATGGCATCAATTGCAACCTTCTCGCCTACTTTTCGACCTTGAATATCATCTACAGGTGGGTGGATTCCTCCCCAAATTCGCGACAAACAAGTTTCATCTGCTGCTTCGCGGTACGTTGCCCATTGTAAGGTAATCGGTTCAGAAGGCCCCAATTCAAATTCCAGAAAATCGACATCGAGTTTTTCCTCTCTTAAACCTCCTGGAAAATAGGCCGATCCTGTCATAGACTCCATTACCGTAGCTGCGGCAGTTGAAAAGCAGGAATGTCCAGAAACATATCCCGCAAAAGGCGGAGTCACAAATGAATAACGTTGATAGGGCCACCAGTTTTCCGCCAAAATCCATCCAGCGCCCGCCCAATCACGATCCACATCACTCACGTAATCGGGACCACGCCAAGCCCAAATTTTGATTTTATTCAAGTGTTCTTTGTTTGCTCCAACCAACGAATCTTTTTCCGTCACCAGCTCAATCTGCCCATCAATTAATGGCAATCCATGTGGGTGATAGCGCGGTAAGAGACTGTCCGAACACTGCCCCATGTCTGACATCCATCGAATTGCCGAAATGGGACGAATGTAATCGTAATACGCCTTTATACTCCACGCAGAAATGGCAGCATCATGAAGTGCGCCAGTCAACAAAAGATGCGATTTGATCGACCATTCCAAATCGGAAAGAGTAGGACCTTTGCCCATCCATCTTTTCTCGAATTGGGGATTTTCACAAACGTCGTGCATCATTTTCACCCAATGTCCAGGCGGCGAATAGGTGTTTACAGCATCTACCCAATATTCGGCTATAACACGTGTGTAATCACCTCGCTTTACCCAATTCGGTTGATACGGTTTTCTTGTTATTGGATTGTTCTTTCGCGGAGATGAGTTCGTTCCTCCGTGCGTGTAATCAAAAAATTGCTGGTACTCTTCGAAAGTTGTTGGCAACATCCCGTTCGTAGGTCCAATTGCAGATGGCGAAATATCTATCATCGTGGGATCTGCCGGATCGTTGTGTCCACTCCATGAAGCAACAAGTGAAAAATTCCATTGATACTCGGCAAAGAAATCAAGAGAATCCACCGTTGAAATCTGGGGTGGCAGTCCTGGATCATTATGTACTTTAAAATCTGTTCCTTCCCGAGACATAATCTTCTGGTCTTTCTCAGGAATCGCAAAAGGTTGCAAAATTCCCCAATGCGGTGTCAGAAAATCGTCCGAAGAAGGAATTAACAAAAGATTCCAATCCAACAGCGTGCTGTCCCACCCCTTTTCATCAATATAGGAACGAACAGAAAGCGGTTGCCAACGATTAACATCCTTCAGTGCTTTGTTCCCTGGATTATTTGGTCGTAAAATGGGATTGGCTGGACTAACTCCAGGTCCTTCATACCCCTGATCATCTCCTGCGCCCTCCTGCAGTCCGAATTCATACATTAATTCTGCTAAGTAGACGCCAAGTGCTGCGGGTGATCCATTGCTGTAATCGGAATTAGAATAGCCTGGATTAAGTCCGATCCCCTCCATCGCAAAAATCCAATTGTCCATTACCCGAACTTTACTTGAATATTCTGAAAAACGCAATTTTAAGAGATGAAACACGGCATAATTCATCGTGACCAGCATCGCGCTATCTCGATCTCCGACAGGTTCAAACCCATCAAAATTAAAATCAAAATCCTTGACCGTTTTGCCTAAAAACAGAGGCGTTCCTTTTGACGGTTCGTAGACCAACCAGGCGTCGTATAAGACTGCTGAGATATGATACATGTTTCGCGCATGCACCGTAGGACCGAATCCATCATTTCGAATCGCTTCGAGGTACAGTTTCGACCAGAACAATGAAGGATTGGGTTCGTCCAAAACAGATTGAGCCGAAACACCTGAACTACACCAACATAAAACGAGTATAAGTAGAATTTTGCCCATGGATTTCAAAAATAACAATTCCTAGCAGATTCCCGTTTGAACTGATGTTGGACTTTCGTATCTTTGAGTTATGAATGATGATTTTCAAAATCCGATTGATCCTGACAAAATAACGGAAACCCCAAGCACATTGGAGTACGGTCATCACGCAGGTTCTGCTGTAGTCAAGCCTGAAGATCAAGGCAAGCTCAAAGGTCGTGCATTGTCTGCCATGGAACATCAGACAGATATGCAGATGGACCAAATTCGTCAGCAAATGCAATTATTAGCCGATCAGGTGAAGTCACTTCAGGATCGAAAGGTGATTTCAGAAATTATTTATGGAGCAGAAATGCGTTTCGAACCTTTGATCAATCATGTATATCATCTTTATGAAAAGGAAGATACAACATTTCTTCTCTCTTTGATTGCACCGGATCAATGGGGACGTTCTAAAAAATCATTTGAATTTGTAGCGACCGTTCGCTTGTTGGCCGATCACACCTGGGATGTTCTTTCGAAAAGCGATTCCTTCGACTTTACTTGAGTAGTTGCTCCATTTCGGAGAGACTTCCACGCGAAATAATCCGACCTTTCGGATCAATCAAAAACTTGGAGGGTATGGATGTCACGCCATAATCGCGCGCAATTTTCGAACCCATTACAAAACTATTTTCGAGTACGATATGATGTTTCCAAATCAGACCGTCAGATTCTTTCGCTGGCAACCATCGACTTTTGTCTTTTTCCAAAGCCACTGAAACAATGGTCACACGCTCTTTGTTCCGCTGGTAAAACGCAACCAACTCACGATTTTCTCTTCGACATGGACCGCACCATGATCCCCAAAAATCGAGTAAAACGTACTCCCCTTGTAAATCAGACAATTGAAACATTGAACCATCCGACAATTTCGCGTGGATTTCTGGTGCAGGATCGCCTTTATCCGCTGCAGTAAACCAAATATATGCGTACCAAAGCAGAAATACACCAGCGATACTTGCCAAAATGTTGATGAGAATATTTTTACGCTTCATGAGACGAACAATTGTTTACTGAATTTGTTATTCGATTTCTTCGCGCCTAAAAGTACGATAACTTTTGACCCAACGACAGACGGGTTGACCAGTGGCGTTGAACTCGATCACATCCGAAAGATAGCCACTTTTATCCCATAAACCGCCATACAAAGGTACACCGTCCAACGAATACTGGATGAGATAAAATCCACGAGCAGACATTTTACCACGAAAATCGAGATACTTCTCTATCGCCTCGGCATCCTTCATTTCAAAACCATCCTGGCGAAACAAAATCACTTCTTGATCACCAAAAGCGTAGTGTAAATTTGGATTCTCCATATAAAACCGAAGTGTGTCCACTGAACGGAAACTCGCATTCAAAGAGTCAATTGCCTGAATAAAGTCACGCATAACCATTTCCAAAGAATCGATTTCCGACTTTATT
>JBNKGN010000204.1:0-6375 GCA_050289845.1 Crocinitomicaceae bacterium
CTGATGAAGTTGGGCATGAAAACCACGTCAGGCGCATCCATTTTTAGCCACACCCAAGTCGCTGCCCTTCGCATGACACTCGCTGGAATCTTTCTACTCCCTTTCGCAATTAAAGGCATTCGAAAATTGTCCATTCGAAATGCAATTCGACTTGCGGTTGTTGGATTTTTCGGGAATTTTTTTCCTGCATTTTTATTCACCTATTCGGAGACAGGAATCTCAAGTGGATACGCGGGTATGCTGAATAGTTGCACACCAATATTCGCCTTAATCATTGGCTTTGTCCTATTCCAGAATCGCCTTAATAAAATCCAAATCACAGGCGTCTTTATCGGAACCGTTGGCATTGTCGGACTCACGTTTGCGGGACAAGAAATTTCTATGAGCGGCACCTGGACACATGTACTCGCCGTTGTTATTGCGACCTTTTGTTACGCCGTGAGCCTGAACACCATCAAATACACCTTGCAACAACTAAAAAGCACAGAAATTACGGCTCTTTCTTTCTTGTTGATCCTTCCATCAAGCGCCATCATCACCTATTTTTCGGGCGCATTCGACACCTTAGAAAAGAATCCAAACGCACTAACTGGATTAGGCTTTATTGCTATTCTCAGTGCTGTTGGAACCGCGCTTGCCGTCATCCTCTTCAACAAACTCATCTCACGCTCCTCCGTGTTGTTCGCCAGCAGCGTTACTTACTTAATTCCTGTAGTAGCAATACTCATAGGACTCGGCTTTGAGGAAACAATCAACGGAAAACAAATCGTTTCAATGCTAATCATTCTACTCGGCGTTTTAATCGCCAACATCATCGGGAATCGCGCAAAATACAATTTGCAGTAAATCAACACTGTACCTACTAAACCCTTTCAGCGGAACAGATTATCACCTCAGAAAATTCTGACGATTAAAAAAATAGTTGTACATTATTCGTCTGTTAAGGCTACTTTATCTATTTATTACTTACGTATTAACGGAATGAAAACTGTTCTCTCTGCGCTCATTTTATTCATCGCACTCAGTGCCAATGCCACCATCGACCATTGGGAAACTATCGTCTACGAGACCAACACTTGGCGATATCTTTCTCCTACAGCCGCCGTTCCCGCAACCTGGATCAATGCTAGCTTCAACGATGCATCCTGGTCTACTGGAATCGGAGGTATTGGCTTTGGAGACGGTGATGATAATACGGTAATTTCTCAGACAACTTCTTGCTTTCAGCGCACCAACTTTAACATTGTAGACATTTCCGCTATTGAGTCGCTCGTCTTCAACATAGATTATGACGATGCTTACGTCGCTTATCTGAACGGCGTTGAAATCAGCCGCGCCAATATCACCAGTACGGGACAACCGAATTACAATCAATTGTCCGACGGACAGCACGAAGCACAGATGTATCAAGGTGGTTATCCTGCAACTGTCGTTTTGGACCAAAATTTTATCGCTGCAAACTTGCTTAACGGTAACAATGTCCTGTGCATTCAGGTACACAACGCCACAACTGGATCGAGTGACCTTTCGTGTCGAGCGTTTTTAACCGCAGGAATCAACAACACTACAACCAATTACGGCACACCACCTGGTTGGTTTGTCGCTCCGTTAATCTTCACTGACTCCAACCTGCCTATCGTAGTGATCGACACAGAAAACGGCGCAACGATTCCTGACAGCCCTTCTATCAATGGCTCGATGGGGATCATCTACAACGGTCCAGGCGTGCGTAATTACATCAGCGATCCACACAACGAATACAGTGGAAACATTGGCATCCAAGTGCGCGGATCCTCCTCACAAATGTTCCCCAAAAAACAATGGAACGTCGAAACACGCGACGCGTCAAACATAAAACAGGACGTCACCATATTCAACATGGCATACGACAACGACTGGGTACTTTATGCGCCATACTCAGACAAATCTTTAATGCGAAACGTTCTCGCTTATCAGATGGGATGGGACCTGGGTTCCTATGCACCTCGGACGCAATTATGTGAAGTTGTTCTCAATGGACAATACGAAGGCGTATATGTCTTTACCGAAAAAATCAAACGAAAAGACGGAAAAGTTGGAACCGACGACGTCAACAGCACCGATATCAGTGGCAATGAACTTACAGGTGATTATATTGTCAAAATAGATAAAACAACGGGCGGCGCTAACATCGCATGGACATCACCATTTGCTCCATACACTGGCGCTTCACAAACGATAGGATTTCAGCTGCACGACCCTTCTTACGACAGTCTGAACAGCACGCAACTCGCATACATCCAAAATTATATTACGCAATTCGAGACTGCCTTGAACGGACCTAATTTCGCCGACCCTATTTCGGGTTACGCACCTTTCATTGACGTGCAATCCTTCGTGAACTTTCTCCTCGTTAACGAAGCTTCTCGAAATGTGGACGGCTATCGCATCAGTAGTTTTCTGCACAAAATACGTGCGAGTGAGGGTGGGAAATTGTTTGCTGGTCCGTTGTGGGACTTTAATCTCGCCTTTGGAAACGCCGACTACTGCAGCGGCGGAAATACATTCGGATGGGAAATCAACTTTGATCAGGTTTGTGGTGGCGACAATTGGCAGAATCCGTTTTGGTGGCGAAAATTAACACAAGATCCTGCATTCACGCATACCTTAAACTGTACATGGCAGGAAATGCGCAACGGTCCCTGGCACATAGATTCTATGTACGCTCGAATAGATTCTATCGCAAGTTATTTGGACGAATCGCAAACCCGAAATTTTCAACGCTGGCCAACAATTGGCTCCTACGTCTGGCCCAACAACTATATTGGTAATAGTTACGGGGAAGAAATTGCCTACTTAAAAGCCTGGATCGCGACACGTTTCGCCTGGCTGGATGCGAATATGTACGGAAGCTGCCCAGATCTTGGAATTACGGAACTCAACACGACCGCTGTGAACGCCTTCCCGAATCCAACAAAATCAAAAGTGGAACTACAATTTACTAGCGAAATTCAAAACGCGGAATTGCATCTTTTCGATGTGAACGGCACAGAGGTGTGCACGCATCAATGGACCAGTTCAAGCACGTACGAAATTGACCTTAGCACCTTTCAATCGGGACTTTATATTTATACAATTAACAGTGACTTTGGAACATTCACTGGCAAACTACTCAAACAATAAAACGCAACATGAAACAACCATTCATCGTCTTTGGGATTATCGCTCTTTTAGGCGTCACCTCATGTAAAAAAGAAGCTGGATCAGGAGGCACTTCCTCCATCAAAGGAACACTCACAGGAAGAATTTACACAGGAAATTCGGGAAGTACGGCAGAATCGGAGGTCACTCAAATCACGCTTCCAGACGGTTCGGACATTTCGGACGGTGAATATATTTTATTGAACACGCCCAACAACGGAACCTACTATTACGTGTGGTTCAAATGGGATAATGGAGCAGCTCCCGACCCAGGGCTTTCTGGCAGAACTGGCATTCAAGTCACTTTTAACTTCTCACAATCGAACACAACTCTAGCTGCAAATGTGGCCAGTGCCATTCAATCCATTGCCAGTACCGATTTCGACGTGACCGTATCCAATGACATTATAACAATCACCAATACAACTACAGGAGACGTTCCCGACGCAGACGAATTAACCTCCAACGTATTGATAGACATCGCCAATCAAGGCAAAAGTAATGTTGGCGGAACGAGCACTTATACCGAAGGACCAATTGTGGACGAGCGCGTATACATTGTGTATGGTGACGACGCCTTTTACAGTGAAGACGTGCGTACCGATGCGCAAGGCAACTACCAATTCAAAGGGCTAAACAGAGGAGACTATCGCATTTTCGCCTACACGCAGGACACTTTAAATCCCTCCGCTGGACTGAAAGAGGTTTCTGTCTCCGCGACCATCAGTGAGAAAAAAGAAGTCGTTCAAGCGTCGAATTTGTTCATTATCCAATTTTAGGAAATGCGTGGAATTCTTTTCTTAATTGCGGCTCTTTTGAGTGGAGTTCAACTTTGCACTGGGCAAAGTGATTTCGGTTTGTGGCTGGGAGCCGAAGTAAAATATCCCATCAGCAAAAAAATGGAATTTGGGACTGAGATACAAACGCGTTTTGCATCCAATGTGACTCGTGTGGACCAATCCTTCTTATCCCCATCCGTGAACTACGAATTCCACAAATATCTTGAATTGAGTGCCGCATATCGACTCGGGAATTCACCGAGCGGAAGTGGATTTTTCGGCAGTAAGACCACGCATCGGTTCGGCATTGATGTAAAATCGGGTAATTTAGCCGACCTTATCAATAACAAATCACGCTTACAGACAGCAATTCGGCTAAGAGCAACACACGAAATAGAAGGTACCGATTTAAATAAAGACTACTTCAGGGGCCAATTGGAAATTGGGTACAACTTGCCCAAAACGAAGCTCAAGCCTTCAATTTCCGTAGAATTTTTCTACCACTTTAACGATCAACTGGTATACACCTTCACTTCGGTTGAATCGCGCGGACGCATCAATAAATACAGGATTCAAGCCGAGCTCAAGTATCCCATTTCGAAACGACAGGACTTGAAACTCTTTTATTTCATCCAACCAGAAATAGAAAGTCCAAACAAAGCCTTTGTTTTGGGATTGAATTACACGTACAATCTCAAGCGCAAAAAAGGTAAATAGCAGATAAAATCGTTCCTGCCGATACATTTTTAGTTATTCATAGTTGCTTGTTAGGAAAAATGCATATCTTTGTCGTCCAATTTTTGGGATAATTAATAATTAAAAAGCTATTATGTACGCAATTGTAGAGATAGCAGGGCAGCAGTTCAAAGTGCAAAAAGACCAGAAGATCTTTGTTCACCGTTTGGATGCAGAAACTGGAAAGAAAATCGATTTCGATAAAGTTCTTCTAGTGGATGACAACGGCAAAGTGACACTTGGCGCCCCGGCTATAGACGGTGCTGTAGTTACAGCACAAGTAGGAGATCACGTTAAAGGTGATAAGGTAATCGTTTTCCGTAAAAAACGTAGAAAAGGATACCGCAAGAAAAACGGTCACCGTCAGTCTTTTACTGCGTTGACAATTAGCGACATCAAAATCGGAGGAGCAAAAAAAGCAGCGGCAAAGAAAGTAGAAGCGACTGAAGAAGCGACTGAAAAGCCAGCAGCAGCAAAGAAACCTGCAGCTAAAAAGCCAGCAGCGAAGAAAGCAGCTCCAAAGAAAGAAGATAAATCAGAAGATTAATTTAGAAACCACTTCCCGCCAAACGGGAAATAAAAATTAAACGAGATGGCACATAAAAAAGGAGTCGGTAGTTCTAAAAACGGTCGTGAGTCTGAAAGCAAACGTTTGGGTGTTAAAATTTTCGGTGGACAAGCTGCAATCGCAGGGAACATTATTGTTCGCCAGAGAGGAACACAACACCACCCAGGACAAAACGTAGGTATTGGTAAAGACCATACACTTTTCGCTTTGACTGACGGTTTAGTAGAATTCCGCAAAAAGAAAAACAATCGTTCGTTTGTTTCCGTTGTTCCTTTTGAAACGACTGAGGCTTAATTGAACATACCTTATTGATAAGCGCCTCGGTTTTCCGTGGCGCTTTTTTTATTTCCGAAAAATTCGCGCTTCAATCCATTCGGTATTGAATCCGTTTTGACTAAATTCGCACCTTAAAACACAAGAAAATGCTCGAAATACAACGCATTAGAACAGACAAAGACACCATCATAGAGGCTTTAAAAAAGCGTCACTTTGATGCAGCACCCATTATCGACGAATTACTTTCTGTTGATGAAAAATGGCGCATCTACAAAACGGAGATGGAAAAAATTGCTGCCGAAATGAATGTATTGTCGAAGCAAATCGGAATCTTGTACAGAGAAGGTAAAACCGATGAAGCCAATGCCATCAAAGGACAGACGGGTGAATTAAAAACCAAAGAAGCCGATTTGAAAGAACGCGTGGAAGAATTCGAAACGCAAATCCAAGCATTGATGTACCAACTCCCAAACACACCGAATGATTTGGTGAAAGCGGGAAAAAGCGAATTGGACAACGAAACCTTAGAAGAAGTTGGAACCGAAAGAAAATACGATTTCACTCCCCTTCCGCATTGGGAATTGGCCGATAAATTCCAATTGATCGATTTCGAATTGGGCGTTAAAGTGACTGGTGCTGGATTCCCCATTTACAGAGGAAAAGGTGCGAAATTGCAACGTGCACTCATTAGTTTTTTCTTAGAGGAAGCTGATAAAGCTGGCTACGAAGAATTCATTCCGCCTCACGTAGTAAACGAAGCGTCTGGTTTTGGAACAGGACAGCTCCCAGACAAAGAAGGACAAATGTATTATATCGGCGAAGACGATTTGTACCTCA